>JBFGYN010000256.1:0-6027 GCA_041587415.1 Candidatus Competibacterales bacterium
ATCTCCACTCGGAGCGTTTCATCGGTGACATGGTGAAAGCCTTGCAGCACGGGGCAATCGACAATTTCAAGCGACACTATCGGTCCCTGGACGCCCTCCTCATCGACGACATTCAGTTCTTCGCCGGTAAAGAACGATCCCAGGAAGAATTTTTCCACACTTTCAATGCCTTGTTAGAGGGCCGCCAACAGGTGATCCTGACCTGCGATCGATACCCGAAAGAGGTGGACGGACTGGAAGATCGTCTGAAATCCCGATTTGGATGGGGCCTTACCGTAGCCGTAGATCCCCCTGAGCTCGAAACACGGGTGGCCATTTTGATGAGCAAGGCACACATCTTGTTCAACGCGACGCTGCCGAACGAAGTGGCGTTCTTCATTGCGAAGCGAATTCGCTCCAACGTGCGCGAGCTGGAAGGGGCACTGCGCCGTGTCATGGCAAATGCCCAACTAACCGGGCGCGCCATTACGCTCGACTTCGTGAAGGAGGCGTTACGCGACCTGCTGTCATCGCAGGATAAGCTCGTGACCATCGAGAACATTCAGAAAATCGTGGCCGAATTCTACAAGATTCGGGTCCCTGATCTGCTCTCGCCACGGCGCAGTCGCTCCATTACGCGCCCTCGCCAGATCGCCATGGCACTTGCCAAAGAAATGACCAATCATAGCTTGCCAGAGATTGGCGAAGCGTTCGGCGGCAGAGACCATACGACGGTGCTCCACGCATGCCGAAAAGTGAAAGAACTGTGCGATGGAGATGCCAAATTACGAGACGAGTATGCGAGCCTGACGCGAACCCTGTGCTCTTGATGTGGACAACCCGTAGAAAACGAAATCATTGAGCGGGCACCCTCGATTAGTCCACAGGTTACGGGCAGGGTAAGACGGCACGAACGAGCATTTTCCCCACAGGCGAAATCAATTTCAACCAATTGTTTAGTAAAGATTAATAGACTTTATCCAAGATTTGTCGCGAGACTAATAATAATAACTGTTCTTATATATATCTCCTAAATCAAGACACGCCACCTAACGATTCAAGCGGTGACATCCATGCGACTCCACGTCCAGAGAGACGAGCTTCTCAAACCCCTGCAGCAGGTGATCGGGGTGGTCGAGCGCCGACAAACGTTACCTATCCTTGGCCATGTGCTACTGCGGGCGGATGGTGGCCGCGTGACATTCGCCGCCACCGATCTTGAAGTTGAATTGATCGCTACGGTCGAGATGGAAGTTGCCGAGAACGGCGAGATCACCCTGCCTGCGCGCAAAACGTTGGACATCGTTCGAAGTTTGCCCGAGGGTCGTAGCCTGGATCTCAAAGTCCGAGACGGCAAGGCGGAACTGCGCAGCGGGCGAAGTCGGTTCACGCTTGCCCCACTGTCACCAACGGATTTTCCCAGCCTCGAGAGCACGCCGTTCGAAACCGAACTTGCGGTGTCGCAACGCGAGCTCCGCCGTTTGATGGAACGCACGCAGTTCGCGATGGCTCAGCAGGATGTGCGCTTCTACCTGAACGGAATGTATTGGGAGACCCAGGGGGAGAAGATGATTTCCGTCGCCACGGACGGACACCGGCTCGCTTATTCGGAGCTCGCCGACTTGGAATCCAAGAGCGAGGGCGTTTCGGTCATCGTGCCACGCAAAGGTGTGCACGAATTGGCTCGATTGCTCGACGATGAGGAGAGTACAGTAACCCTGAGGCTCGGCGCGGGGCACGTGCAGGCAATGGCCGGAAACGTTCGCTTCACCTCGCGGCTCATTGACGGCCGCTTTCCGGACTACCGCCGAGTCTTGCCAAAGCCGGTCGAGCAGCCTGCAGTGGTCGATCGGGCTTCCCTTCGCGAATCATTGGGGCGCGTATCGATTCTCTCGAATGAGAAATTTCGCGGTGTGCGCCTGCGTTTTGAGTCCGAGCAAGTGGAAATACTTGCCCACAATCCCGAAAATGAGGAAGCCGAGGAGATACTGCCGCTCGAGTACCGGGGCGATCCCATTGAGATCGGCTTCAACGTTGTCTACCTGATGGATGCGCTTGGCGCAATGGACGGTGAGCGTGTCCGTATCCACCTGCACGATTCGAACAGCAGTGCGTTGCTGGAGGATCCGGACGACCCGAGTGGGCAGTACGTGGTCATGCCAATGCGTCTGTAGCCCTCAACGGAACGGCCGGAACTGCCACCCTGCATCTCGAATCACTTTCCATCTCCGATTTTCGAGTTCTCGCAAGTGCCGAACTGGAGGCTGGTACCAAGGGAACGACGATCGTCGGGTCGAATGGTTCCGGCAAGACCAGTGTGCTGGAAGCTATCTTCGTACTCGGGCGCGGCCGCTCGTTTCGCGCTGGCCAGGCAAGACGCCTGATCCGGGATGGTTGTGGACGGTTCCGAGTCGTTGCGCGGATCGTCGACTCCGATGGGCGAGTTTCGGTGCTTGGCATGGAACGCGACGACCATGGGGTCACGGCGCGAATCAATGGCGAGCCCGTTCGGGGTTTGGCGGAGTTGGCAAGGCATCTTCCTGTCCTCGTAATAAACCCCGATAGTCATCGGCTGCTCGAGGGCGCAGCCCAGTTTCGGAGGCGATTGGTCGACTGGGGGGCATTCCAGGGCGAGGAGCGATTTTTGCCGACCTGGCAGCGTTTCCGCACGGCGCTAAAGAATCGAAACGCTGCACTTCGTGGTCGCGAAAGGGACGCGTCGGTGCGGGCCTGGAATAGCACGCTCGTCGAGTCTGCGGAGTCGCTCCATCGATTTCGCAGCGACTACTTGCGCCAGCTCGAGCCGGAGGTCCTCGACCTGGCCGGGCGGCTACTGCCGGATTTGCCCGTGCGGCTAGAATTCAGGAGGGGTTGGCCGAACCAGAAGAGTCTCGAAGAGTGCCTGCTCGAGGGACTCCAGCAGGACCGGCGCGTGGGCCACACGCGCTTCGGGCCACATCGAGCGGACTTGGAAGTCTCGACGGGGCAGAAGCGGGCCGCTGGGCGCGTTTCCCGTGGCCAGCAAAAAATGCTCGCTACGGTTCTCGTCCTCGCCGAGGTGCGGGCACTTGCGGCCAGTGGGCGCCGCACCGGCATCTTACTGGTGGACGATCTGCCCTCGGAACTCGATCAAGGTAACCAGAGTAGGCTGCTCGACGTCCTGTTGGATACCCCCGCCCAATTGTGGATGACCGGCATCGAGCCCATCCGGCTGCCCAGCGCTCCGGCAAAGACTTGGAAGGAGTATGCAATCGAGGCCGGTATCGTGCGGCAGGTGGTATACTGAGACTGCCTGAAATCAGACCTTTTCCGTACCTTAGAAAAGCCGAGCGTGGCTGCCGGCGGTGTTCGGATTCTTTCGCGTTCGGGTCGGGCCGCCATTTGGCGAAATGTCCGAGTTCTCCAACCTCTGAACGACTCACAAGCTCGCCACGTGGACGATATTCGATTTGGATACTGCGCATGAATGAAGTTCCCACCTACGATTCCTCTAACATCAAGGTTCTCAAGGGCCTCGATGCGGTGCGTAAGCGGCCGGGCATGTACATTGGGGATACCGACGACGGGACCGGCTTACACCACATGGTGTTCGAGGTGGTCGACAACTCCATCGACGAGGCGTTGGCCGGGTACTGCACCGAGGTCCAGGTAGTGATTCACAGCGACGGATCTGTTTCGGTTGTCGACAACGGCCGTGGCATCCCTGTCGACCGGCACGTGGAGGAGGGGCGTTCCGCGGCTGAAGTCATCATGACGGTGCTGCACGCTGGCGGGAAGTTCGACAACAATTCGTACAAGGTGTCCGGCGGCCTTCACGGGGTGGGTGTGTCCGTCGTCAACGCATTGTCCGAGCAGCTGACGTTGCGGATTCGCCGCGACCACGCCATCCACGAGCAACACTACCGGAACGGTGAACCCGTCGGTCCACTTAACGTCGTCGGCGAGACGGAACTCAGCGGGACAGAGATCCGTTTCAAGCCCAGCTCGGTCATGTTCGGCGATACTGAGTTCCACTACGACATTTTGTCCAAGCGGCTGCGAGAGCTGTCGTTCCTCAATTCCGGCGTAAGGATTGCGCTGCTCGACGATCGAACCGGCCGGCAGGACGTGTTCGAGTACAAGGGTGGCATCAGTGCGTTCGTCCAACATCTAAATCGAAACAAGACTCCGCTGCACGAGAATGTCTTTCACTTCAGCCAGCACGGGGATGGGCTGGGCGTGGAAGTGGCAATGCAGTGGAATGATTCGTATCAGGAGAACATTTTCTGCTTCACCAACAACATCCCCCAAAAGGAAGGGGGAACCCACCTGGCAGGCTTGCGCAGCGCCCTCACTCGGACACTGAATCAGTACATGGAACGTGAAGGGATGCTGAAGAAGGCAAAGGTCGCAACGACGGGCGACGATGCCAGGGAAGGCTTGACGGCCATTTTGTCGGTAAAAATGCCGGATCCAAAGTTCTCGTCGCAAACGAAGGACAAGCTCGTTTCGTCGGAGATCAAAGGTGTGGTGGAGTCGGTCGTCGGCGAGCGATTCGGTGAGTTTCTTCTCGAATGTCCGGGCGAGGCGAGGGCGATTACGGGCAAGATTATCGAAGCGGCTCGCGCCCGGGAAGCGGCCCGCAAAGCGCGGGAAATGACCCGCAGAAAGGGTGCACTAGACGTAGCTGGCCTGCCTGGCAAGCTTGCGGATTGCCAGGAGAAGGACCCTGGTTTGTGTGAATTGTTTCTTGTGGAAGGGGACTCCGCGGGCGGCTCGGCGAAGCAGGGCCGGGATCGGCGATTCCAGGCGATCTTGCCGCTGAAGGGTAAGATCCTGAATGTGGAGAAGGCCAGGTTCGACAAGATGTTGTCGTCTGCGGAAGTGGGCACTCTCATAACTGCTCTGGGTTGCGGCATCGGGAAAGAGGAATTTAATCCAGACAAACTTCGGTACCACCGGATCATCATCATGACGGATGCGGATGTGGACGGTGCCCACATCCGGACATTGCTTTTGACCTTCTTCTACCGTCAGATGGCTGAACTCGTGGAACGGGGCCACATCTATATTGCTCAGCCACCCCTGTACAAATTAAAGAAGGGAAAGCAAGAGCAGTATGTGAAGGATGAAGGGGAGCTAAGCGATTATCTGTTGCAGCAGGCACTCGACAAGGCCGAGTTAGTACCAGACGGGGGCGCGCCACCGATACGCGGATCTGGGCTGGAAGGCTTGGCCCGGCATTTTCTGGCGGTAAGCCAACGGATTCGACGTTTGGAGCGACTCTACGACCCGAAAGTACTCGAGGCTCTAATCTATATGCCAAGCCTTGACGATGCTCAATTGCGTGACGAGGCCAGCTTGGACACATGGTTGGAGATGTTGCAGGATCGGCTGCGTCGTCACGAGAATGGGGTGCGCTATCTGGTGCGCAGGGATCAAGGCACGGACGAACGATACGACGTCGTCGTGACCGTCTACAGACATGGTGTGCACGCCGACGTTCGGCTCCGCGCCGATTTTTTTGTTAGCCCCGAATACCGCGACATGCGTGATCTCGGCGAGAAGTTGGAGGGCTTGATTGGACCCGATTCCATCGTCCAGCGAGGCGAACGCAAGAAGTCAGTGGGCTGCTTCGAGGATGCGATGCAATGGCTGATGTCGGAAGCTCGCAAGGGGCAGAGCATCCAGCGCTACAAGGGGCTTGGTGAAATGAATCCCGACCAATTATGGGAAACGACCATGGATCCGACTACCCGCCGACTGTTACAAGTGAAGATCGAGGATGCCATCGCTTCGGACGAGATCTTTACCATGCTCATGGGCGACCATGTGGAGCCGCGGCGAGATTTCATAGAGAGTAACGCATTGGCCGCCGTCAACGTCGATATATGATTCGCGATTTTCCATAAGTAAGGAGGACAGTCTGGCGCTGGAATGATTGTCTGAAAACTTCCCGAGGTCGCACCAGGGCAGCCGATTTTTTTTCCCTGTGCCAATCAGCCTTCGCGGACTTTCGGCTTCATATCCGGGAAGAAATGGAAGCCCCGAAGCGCAACAGTTAGCCCG
>JBFGYN010000257.1:0-5961 GCA_041587415.1 Candidatus Competibacterales bacterium
CGGCCAGCGTGGCGTGCACCCCAGACTGCAGGAACGCCAACCAGATCAAGGTCCCCAGTATGAAGTAGACAACTGGGCTGGAGACCCCAATTGCGTTGGCACAAATGGAAATTGCCAGCAGAACGGCCGCGAGAACAAGGCTGACAAGCACAATCTTCTCGGTGTAGAAGATGGCGATCACGAGAATCGCCCCCATGTCATCGACGATCGCCAACGCCGTCAGAAAGACCTTCAGCTCTACGCGGACCCGGTCTCCAAGCAATGCGAGAACACCCAGTGCGAAGGCGATATCGGTCGCCATGGGGATGCCCCAACCACGGGATTCCAAACCCACCGGATTCAACGCGTAGTACACCAGAGCGGGAACCACCATCCCGCCCAGTGCCGCCACGATCGGAAGAGTAGCCTTCCTTCGCGTAGCCAGTGAGCCCGCCAAGAACTCGCGCTTGATTTCGAGGCCGACGACAAAGAAGAAAAAACCCATCAACCCGTCGTTCACCCAGAGGAGCAGGGGCTTCGATAAAGCGGCGTCACCGATTCCAATGCTCAAAGTTGTCTGCAGGACTTTGTGGTAGCGGTCAGCCCACGGAGAGTTCGCCAGCACCATGGCCAAGACGGCGCCGCATAGGAGCACGATGCCGCCGGAGAGCCTGTGCTGAGCAAATGTTCGGAGCGGGCGCGTGATTTGATCTATCAGTTGCTCATCTTCGCCGTCCGAGCTGTCCTGGTGTGACGTCCGAAATGATTTCACAAGGCCCTCCATGTGCTCGTGAGATTCAGGGCACCGGACAAGAGCCGCTACTTCCTACACGGCGGTTATTGGCGAGACAAACCTGATCCGGCTTAACCGTCAACACGGAACAGCACGCTTGCTGGAGGCCGACTTCGGCCTTGGATCCGATCAGGAATTCCGGGATGACACTTCGTGCGATCGCGCCCATCACCACCAAGTCCGCCTGGACTTTCCTTTTCAGTACGGTTTAGGGTGATCCCGTCGAACGCAAGTTCATTCCTAACGTGTGTTCGAACATCAACTCGCTCGGCTGGAATCCGCTCGACGGTACGCCCGAGATTCAGCTTCTGCTCTTCGGGGCTTCCGGGCGGGCTTTCTTCGGCGACGACCTCGAGCACCGTGAGAGCGGCACCGTTCTGCCTGGCTAGCACCGCCGCTCGATCGAGGACAGCATTGCAGCCGTTCGGGTCGCAACGAACCGAAAGGATGTTCTGGAAACGCGTCATTGCCGGGCGTCCTCAATTTGCTCAAATCCACTTTAGATCGCCAGATGGGCTGCGCGGATCCTGCCCTCGATGAGATAAAAGTAGCAGGTAGTATGCGTAGTTAGAAATTGGAGAATAGGTCACGACTTTCGATCAGACACGGTTATCTGTCCTCCAATCGAACGATCCTCAGCGAATTGAAATGCAAATGGTGTCTAGCGTACCGTCCCGTATGTACACGCTCGGTCGCGACAGCGCCTACGGGGTCGGTCATCGATCTAGCCGGCGAACCGCATCAGACGCACATTCCAGCGCCCCGACCGGGTGGCGACTGCAAAACTCCACCATCGAAGTCAGGGGTGCGCGCGCGCATCATCTATTTTCTGCTCTCCATTTTGTTTGCTCTCCACACGCTGGCCCCCCCACAGGCATCGGCGAGCATATCCAGGAAGCGTTCATGCGCTTGTTGTTCCAATTCGTCCGCACGGATTACTCTGAGCGGCGCCCGCTCCGAACTCGACCCTAGCCTGCCCGCCTCGCTCTCGTTCGAATCGCCGAGGTCCAGGTGCACGCTCGCATCGAGTGCCAATGTCGCCTGACCACTGCTCATGGCCAGATAGACGTCACCCAGAATTTCCGCGTCCAAAAGTGCTCCGTGAAGGTCGCGGTGCGAATTGTCCACGCCGAGGCGTTTACACAGCGCATCCAAAGACGCTTTTTTACCGGGAAAGGTGCGTCTTGCGACCGCCAGCGTATCCAGGATCTGACAGCTGTCTTCCAATCTCCCGAGGTCCCGGTTCAACAGAGACAGTTCGCGATTCAGAAAGCCCAGGTCGAAAGGCGCGTTGTGGATCACGAGGCGGGCCCCACGAACGAATTCGAGAAATTCATCCGCTATTGCCTCAAACCGCGGCTTGTCAGCGAGAAACTTGCCGGTTATGCCATGAATCTTCACCGCCTCGGGTTCGATTTCCCGGTCCGGATGCACATAGCAGTGGAAGTGCTTCCCCGTGAGCCGTCGATTGAGAATCTCCACACAGCCGATCTCGATGACCCGGTGACCCTGCGTCACTTCCAAACCCGTCGTTTCCGTATCGAGCACCACCTCACGCATGCCCTTGCTCCATCGTCATCTCATCAATTCCACGATTGGCGAGCTCATCGGCCCGATCATTTTCGGGGTGCCCGCTGTGCCCTTTCACCCACTTCCACTCGATTTCGTGTCGCGATGCTGCTTCCTCGAGCTGCTGCCACAAATCCACATTCTTGACCGGGTCACCCGATGCCGTTCGCCAGTTCCGCGATTTCCAGCGTGGCAGCCACTGCGTGATTCCGTTCCTCAAGTACGCAGAATCCGTCACGAGAACCACCCGGCAGGGTCGTTTTAGTGCGGCGAGCGCCTGGATGGCGGCAGTCAGCTCCATGCGGTTGTTCGTCGTATGGGGCTCACCCCCATGTAGAGTCCGATCTCGCCCTTTCCAGCGGAGCAGAACTCCCCAGCCACCCGGACCGGGATTGCCACGGCATGCGCCGTCGGTGTACAGGTAAACGGGCTCCCGCGACATATGCTCTCCTGGTAGTCGGTCCGAGCAGGCCAGGGCGGATCAGGTTCGCGTTGGCCCTTCTGCGATGTTCGATTCGGGTAAGGGTGGAGAATCGGTTCATGGCATGAAGCAGATAACCCCCGCCGATCATTGGCAAGAAACGACTCGCCAGCGCACCCGGATGTCCATAGTAGCGAACGATCTCGAGTTGAAAGCCAAGCACTTCGAGCCATTCACGAAGCCGCCTCGGGCTCAACCATTCACCATTCCAGGGCGCGCGCGATCTGGATCCGACCCGGCGCAGCCCCCACGCCGAAACGGGATTGAATCCGAGAACGACCAAATGCCCTTCCCGCACTAGAACCCTTTCGGTTTCTCTCAGGACCGCCCTCGCGTCGGCCGTCACTTCCAGAGTGTGTGGCAAGACCACCACGTCCACCGAGTCCGCCGGCAACGGCAGGCAATCTGGTGTGGCACGACAATCCAACGGCGCATCCGACGCCTCGCTATCGACGACGAATGTCCGGCGCGTGCGTGCAGATCGGCAGAGATTGCGATCTACGAAATCTCCAACTTGTACAAGATAATAGCCAAACAAACTAGGCAACACGGTGTCCATTAGCTCGACTTCCTGCTGCGCAATAGACCTTCCACTTGGCCCAGTGTACCAACGCTGCAACGCGAAGCGCCTGACTGAGGGCGGCTTTGCGGGGCGCTTCAGGACGGTTCGAAAATTCACTACACTAACCTCAAAAGCGTTGCCCCGATCGTCGCCCGCTAACCATTCAGGCACGGTCGAGGTTATCATGCCAGGCCAGCGTAAAAAGAAAATAGCCCTGACCGATGAGCTCCGGGGTTTGTGACACCGACCAATATCAAAAAGCGTGACAAGGGGGGGGAACCGATCGGCGAATGCCACCACGTGCTCAATCGGCTTTGCGACCACCATTCGTCGCATGGCGTCCGTGTCGGTGACAGATGCTCGATCGCTACAGTTCAATGTCAGGACCACACATCAAGTACTGTCTGCTCTCGTGCATGGCGCTCGCCGGTTGCGCCGCCAATCCACCCACGCCTGGGAACAGCCCAACCGGATCTCAGAATTTCATCGACTCCACATCCACCGCCGTCAGCGAGGCTGCGGTCGGCCTGACGACAAGGCGGCCGATTGCTCACCCGCCCGCACTCAAAGCTCATCGACAGGGCGAGTTGGACCAACCCCCGACCGATCTTTGGGACAGACTCCGTCGGCGGCTCGTGCTTTCCGACGCAGAGCACCCGAGCATCGATGCAGAAGTTCGGAAATACACCAGCTTCCCGCTGACCTTGGAGAAGGCGAGCGAGAGGGCAACGCCATTCCTGCACATGATCGTGGCCGAGGCGGAACGGCGCGACATGCCATCCGACCTGGCATTGCTGCCGTTCATCGAAAGCGCTTTTCGACCGCGCGCCGTCTCCACCAGTTCGGCGTCCGGGCTGTGGCAATTTCTACCGACAACTGGTGAACGCTTTGGGTTGGAGCAGAACTGGTGGTACGACGGCAGACGCGACGTCCATTCGGCCACACGGGCCGCGTTTGATTACCTGGCTTATCTGAACGGCCTGTTCGACGGCGACTGGATGCTGACGCTCGCTGCGTACAATGCTGGGGAGGGTACGGTGTTGAAGGCGATCAAACGGAATCGCGAGCACGGACGGCCCACGGATTTCTGGGATCTCAAACTCCCCAGTGAGACGCGAGCATACGTTCCGCGTCTGGTCGCGGTGGCGCGAATCGTACAGGATCCAACGGCCCATGCTGTCCAATTGGCCAGCATTCCGAACGAATCGCTGCTGGAGATCGTGGACGCTGGCGATCAAATCGACCTGGCGGTCGCTGCCGAGTTGGCTGAGCTCGGAACGACGGACCTGTCCCGCTTCAATCCAGCCTTCAATCGCTGGGCGACGCCGCCCGACGGCCCACATCGGTTTCTGGTGCCGCCCGAGAATGCTGCCGCACTTCGGTCCGCCCTGGTCGACCTTACGCCGCAGGACAGAAGCCGCAGTCTGACCTACAGAGTCGCACCTGGCGAGACTTTGAGTGGTATTGCCCGACGCTATCGGACGAGCACAGCCGAGCTCAAACGAATCAACGGGCTGAAGGGAAATCTCATCAAGACCGGCGACAAATTGATGATTCCGGCGACCACCGTAGCGCGAGTCGAGCCAGACTCGACAGTCGCGAAGCGTGATACCCAGCCGCAGACTCCCAGCCGAACCTACCGGGTCCGCCGGGGCGACACGCTTTGGGGGATTGCCCAGCGCCATGGTGTCTCGCACAAGGAAATCGCCCGGTGGAATGGCATTCGGACGCGCGCAACACTGAGGCCGGGGACAAAGTTGGCGATTCACCGAAACAGCGATTCCACGATTCGGGTGCGCGCTGATGGAACCGTGCAGAAACTCCGATACCGGGTTCGCCGCGGAGACACGTTGCTGCACCTCTCGCGCAAGTTTCGCGTCAGCGTGGCCGAGCTCCGCCGTTGGAATCGCTTGGGCAACGGGTCACTGATCCGCGCCGGACAAACTCTCGTCGTGCACGTGAACGGCACGCAGATGTCCTGAGATAACTTGCGTCGATTCCGCGCTTTGGCGGCGCTGAGGGTCCGCTCTCACAGTGCCGCTTGGAGCAGCCGGCGCGTGTAGGGGTGAACCGGGCAATTGTAGACTTGGTCGATGTCCCCACATTCGACTAGCTCGCCCTGGAAGAGAACCAACACCCGGTGCGCCACGGCCTTGACGACGCTCAAGTCGTGACTGATGAACAAGTAGCTCATCCCGTGCTTGGCCTGCAAATCGAGCAGCAACTCGAGCACTTGCTGTTGAACCGTCACATCGAGTGAACTCGTTGGCTCATCCAGAACCACCAATCGCGGCTCCAGAATCAGCGCGCGGGCTATGGCAACCCGCTGCCGCTGCCCACCTGACAGTTCGTGCGGATGGCGTCTCGCAAACGAGCTATCCAGGCCGACCTCCGTCAGCATCCTGCTTACACGACTCCCACGCTCGGACCGTTTCATTCGGGGCTCGTGTATCTGCAGTCCCTCGGCAATGATTTGTGCAACCGTCATTCGGGGAGACAGCGCGCCGTAAGGGTCTTGGAAAACAATCCCCAGATCGCGCCGGCGGCGGCGCAGGGCGGAACCACTCAAGCGGTCCA
>JBFGYN010000258.1:0-5927 GCA_041587415.1 Candidatus Competibacterales bacterium
ACGACGGCCGCGAGCCCACCTTGGCAAGTGGCGTCGTCCAGTACAAGGATTGGGGCGGAACCGAGTATCGAAATCCACTCGGCTGCGGTCTTGGTGCACGTGTCCGGGAAATGACCTGGCTCTCGTGCGGAGGCGACCAAACGGTCGTCAAGGATGAGTGGGCCCTGTAGGACTTGAACCTACGACCAAGCGATTATGAGTCGCCTGCTCTGACCAACTGAGCTAAGGGCCCAAATTTCTTCGGCTGTGATCCGCCGCTTTCTGTCTGCTGGCCCGATTCACTCGAGGTCGAGGAAGCTGCGTAGCTGCTCCGAACGATTCGGGTGGCGCAGCTTGCGCAGTGCCTTGGCCTCGATTTGGCGGATGCGTTCGCGGGTCACGTCGAACTGTTTTCCAACTTCTTCCAAGGTGTGGTCCGTGTTCATGTCGATCCCGAACCGCATGCGCAGGACTTTCGCCTCGCGGGGTGTGAGAGAGCTCAGAATGTCCCGAGTCGCTTCTTTGAGGCCCTCGTTGGTGGCCATGTCCACCGGGGACAGGACGCTGATGTCCTCGATGAAATCGCCGAGATGTGAATCCTCGTCGTCACCAATCGGGGTTTCCATGGATATGGGTTCTTTCGCGATTTTCAGAACCTTACGAACCTTGTCCTCGGGCATTTCCATGCGAATAGACAACTCCTCCGGGGTAGGGTCGCGACCCATCTCCTGAAGCATCTGGCGGGATACCCGGTTCAGCTTGTTAATGGTCTCGATCATGTGCACGGGTATGCGGATAGTGCGCGCCTGGTCCGCAATCGAGCGGGTTATGGCTTGCCGAATCCACCACGTCGCATAAGTGGAAAACTTGTACCCTCGACGATACTCGAATTTGTCCACTGCCTTCATGAGGCCGATGTTGCCCTCCTGAATGAGGTCGAGAAACTGAAGGCCGCGGTTGGTGTACTTTTTTGCAATGGAGATCACCAGCCGAAGATTGGCCTCAACCATCTCTTTCTTGGCGCGGCGTGCCTTGGCCTCACCGATCGACATCCGTCGATTGACTTCCTTGATCGACGGAATGCTCAAATGCACGACGTCCTGAATCTGGATCAAGCGGTTCTGGTACCGGTGCACGTCCTCCCGAATCAGCGACAGACCGTCAGCCACCTCGGGCCTGACCTTCGCCTGTTGATCGAGCCAATCCGTGTTGACTTCGTTGCCAGGAAAGCTGTGAATGAAGTCCTTTCGGCTCATCTTTGCTTCCCGAACACAAAGGCGCATGATTCCCCGCTCCTGCACGCGAATCCGATCGATGACGGTGCGCAGACGAATGGTCATGCGATCCATTAGCTTCGGCGAGATTCGGAGCGTTAGAAAGCACTCGGCCGCAGCCGCTCGATGCTTTGCGATCTTTTCCTCTGGACCGGATCGTGCTCTGAGTTCCAACGCCTTCTCGTGGTGCGGGCGTATTTGATTGATGCGACGGGCGGCCTCTTCCGGATCAGGACCCGTCGGGCCGGCGTCCTCATCATCGTCGTCATCGTCCTCGTCGTCGGCTTTGTCATCGGCGGTGTTGCCAGCCGCCTGAGCCTTATTGGCAGCGTTCTTGCCATTCAGGACCGGGTCATCTTCGAGGTCGTCCGTGAAGCCGATGAGGACGTCTGTCAATCGACCTTCGCCGGCGACAGCGGCGTCGAACTCCTTGAGCATGAGCGAGATGGAATCGGGGAAGGCCGAAAGTGCCACCAGCACCTGATTCATGCCCTCTTCGATGCGCTTCGCAATCTGAATTTCGCCTTCGCGGGTGAGCAGTTCCACCGTACCCATTTCCCGCATGTACATGCGCACGGGGTCAGTGGTTCGTCCGAACTCGGCGTCTACAGCGGCGAGCGCAGCGGCCGCTTCCTCGGCGGCGTCCTCGTCCTCGTCCACGCTGTTGTTGAGCAGCAGTGCTTCGGCGTCTGCGGCAGACTCCAACACTTCGATGCCCATATCGTTGATCATGCCGATAATCTCTTCGATCTGCTCGGGATCGACGATATCGTCGGGTAGATGATCATTGACCTGGGCGTACGTCAGGTATCCCTGCTCTTTGCCACGGGCAATGAGCTTTTTGAGCTGCGATTGCTGCTGTTCGCTCATGGATGCGATCTACGCCTCGAATTTATGAGGGGCCTCGGTGTGAGGCCTCGAATATGTGAGGGGCGGACAGAATTTCGAAGTATGGCACGGCTACGCTGCCTTGTTCAATCATTTTTGTGCACCGCAGCGTTGCGACTGCACTCGCGAAGATACTGCCATTCTTCGTTGGACAGCGATTCGTTCTTGGCCACTTTGTCCAAGAGCAGTTGTTGGCGATGTTGACGTCCATAAAGCCGGCGTACGGTGTCATCGAGTTCTTTACCCAGGAGACTTTCCGGAAGCGCCGGTTTCCAAAGTGCTAACCGAGCCAGCACGGCTTCGTGTTGTGTCCCGCGATAGCGCTCCAGTATCGTTCCAGTCGTCATATGGGGATTGGACCGGGCAAATTCAATGAGTTCTCGCAGGAGTTCAATACCCGGCTGCTGCACTTGGGCGAGGCGTACGGGGTCCTCGATTTCCGTCGCGAGTTCCGGGTAGTTGACGATGAGGGCAACGGCGTGGCGAACCGGTGTGCGCGAAATCATTTTCTGGTTCGGGCGTTCCGTGCTCTTGCTGACCGGTTCGTGGAGCAATGCGCGGACGCGCTCGTGGGAGAGCTTGGTCAATTCCGCGAGATAGCCGACCATGAGTTCCCAGAATGCGCCACCGGGTACGCGATCCAGGTGCGGTCGCGCACGCTCGACGAGGGCCGCGCGACCGTCTGGCGTCGCCAGGTCCAGGTCGGTCCGGGCTTGGGATATCAAGAAATCGGACAGGGGAACGGCAGAGTCGATGCGCGCAGCGAATGCCTCCGAACCTTCCCGTCGAACGAGGCTGTCGGGATCTTCGCCGTCTGGCAGGAAAAGAAAACGGGCTTCCCGACCGTCGCGCATTACCGGAAGGGCATTCTCCAGCGCCCGTCGGGCCGCGTCGCGGCCCGCACGGTCGCCGTCGAAGCAGAATATCACCTGGGAAGCGCGCCGGTAGAGTGCGTCCATGTGCTCGCGCGTCGTGGCCGTTCCCAGGGTTGCCACGGCGTAGCCGACCCCGAATTGCGACAGCGAGATCACATCCATGTAGCCTTCCACCACGAGCAGGCGGGCCAGGCGGTTACTGCGTTGCTCCGCCTCGTGCAGACCGTACAACTCACGCCCCTTGTGGAAGACGTCCGTTTCCGGAGAGTTGAGATACTTTGGGCTTCCGTCGCCCAGCAAACGCCCGCCGAACCCAATCGTTTTTCCCCGGCGATTCCGAATGGGGAACATGACGCGACCACGAAACCGGTCGTATACGCTTCCGCGGTCACTTCGGGTCACGAGTCCGGCACCGACGAGAAGGTCCTCTGAGATACCCTGGGGTCGGAGGTGCCTCACGAGTGCGTCCCAGCTGTCGGGCGCGAAGCCAATTCCAAACTCGCTCAGGACCTCATCTGATAGACCGCGCCGGTCGAGATAGTCGCGCGCAACGCGGCATTGCCGGTGGGTTTTCAGCTGCTCCTGATAGAATCGATCCGCCTTGGCGAGAACGTCCAATGCGCCCGATTGAACGGGCGTCCGGACGTAACCCGCCTCGCGGGGCACTTCCAGACCGGCCGATTCCGCCAAATCCTCCACGGCCTCAGGAAATTCCATGCGGTCGTGTTCCATGAGAAAGCCGATCGCATTGCCGTGCGCGCCGCAACCGAAGCAGTGGTAAAACTGCTTGCGCTGGCTGACCGAGAACGACGGCGTCTTTTCATTGTGGAAAGGGCAGCACGCCGTGAAATCACGGCCCGCCTTCTTAAGTGGCACACGAATGCCCACCACGTCCACGATGTCGACGCGGTTCAGCAACTCGTCTATGAAGGACTGGGGTATTCGGCCACCCATGGTGGGGCGACTTCTAGCCAATATGAGGGTCAGTTCGGTTCGTCAACGGCCACCTACTACGAGACTAGCTGCCCAAACGCGACTTGACTAGCTCACTGACCAGGGACATGTCAGCTCTTCCCTGGACTTTGGATTTTATGCGGCCCATGACCTTGCCCATGTCGCGCATGGACGTCGCGCCCACTTCAGCTATGACGCTGTCGACCAGTGCCGGCAGCTCGCTCGCATCAATCTGCTCCGGCATGTACTCCCGAATAATGGCCAGCTCGGCTGTTTCCTTACCAACCAGGTCGTCGCGGCCCGCCTGTTGGAATTGGACGATGGATTCGCGTCGCTGCTTGACCATTTTCTCGAGAACAGACAGCACCTGCGTGTCGTCCAGCGAGATTCGCTCGTCAACCTCGCGTTGTCTGATACCAGCCATGATGAGGCGAAGCGTGCCCAGGCGTGGTTTGTCGCCGGCACGCATTGCGGCCTTGACGTCCTCCTGAATTCGAAGCTTCACGGACACGGGCTTGGCAGGCGCAATCTCGACAAATAAACGGGGGGCTGCGGAGGAAGCGGCGGGATCAATAGAGACGACGGCGGCGCGCGTCTTCGCGCGCGAGCTTCTTCGCGTGGCGTTTTACGGCGGCAGCTTTCTTGCGCTTACGCTCCTGGGTCGGCTTCTCATAGAATTCCCGGCGACGAATTTCGGAAAGCACGCCCGCTTTCTCACAGGATCGCTTGAACCGCCGTAACGCAATATCGAAGGGCTCGTTCTCTTTGACTCTCACGGAAGGCATTCAGTCATCACCTCGATTCATTCAATCTTGCCATCCAAAGAAGCGGCGGATTGTAGGCGCACGCCGCCCCAAATGCAAAGGCGCCCGCGGCCAGGGGCGCCGACTCGTGCCCCCCAATCTTCGCGCGGCCTGCAAGCCGTGCCCGCGACAGCGCTTGCCCTGCAAAACCCTGGGGCCTGACAATGTTCCAATGCGTGTACTGGGTATCGAAACATCCTGCGACGAGACCGGTGTTGCCGTGTACGACGCTGAGGTCGGGCTCATGGCCCACAGCGTTTACAGCCAAGTGGAGCTGCACGGTGCTTACGGCGGCGTCGTGCCCGAACTCGCGTCCCGCGATCACGTGCGCAAGACCGCGCCATTGATCCGGGAAGTGATGACGTCGGCTGGGCTCCAGTTGGGCAGTATCAACGGGGTCGCCTACACCAGCGGTCCCGGGTTGGTCGGTGCTCTGCTCGTCGGTGCCGCGCTGGGCCGCAGCCTGGCGTGGGCACTCGGCATTCCCGCCGTCGGCGTGCATCACATGGAGGGTCACCTGCTTGCGCCGATGCTCGAATCGCAAAGGCCCGCATTCCCCTTCATCGCCCTGCTCGTATCAGGTGGTCACACTATGCTGGTCGAGGTCGATGCGATTGGTTGCTACCGCATTCTCGGTGAGTCATTGGATGATGCGGTCGGCGAAGCCTTTGACAAGACGGCGAAATTACTCGGGCTGCCGTACCCGGGTGGCCCGGAGTTGGCGCGCCTAGCGAAATTCGGCAACCCGGATCGATTTCGCTTTCCCCGCCCGATGACCAACAGGCCTGGACTCGATTTCAGCTTTAGCGGACTCAAGACGTTCGCGCTCAATACGCTGTCCCGTTTGCCCGGAAGCGATCAGGATCGCGCCGACATTGCGCGGGGCTTCGAGGACGCGGTCGCGGATACTTTCTACATCAAGTGCAAAAGGGCAATTCGACAAACGGGAATCAAACAGCTGGTGGTCGCCGGTGGCGTGGGCGCGAATAGCCGTTTGCGGGAGCGGCTGAATATCCTCGCAGGAGAAGAAAGGGCCATGCTCGCCTTTCCGCACCCGGCGATGTGCACCGACAACGGCGCCATGATTGCTTACGCAGGGTGCGTCCGTCTGATGGCTGGCCAGCGCGAAGATTTGACCATCCGTGCCAGACCCA
>JBFGYN010000259.1:0-5878 GCA_041587415.1 Candidatus Competibacterales bacterium
CGTGGTCTCGTGGGCGCAGTCCCAGAACTTGATGCCGGCCGCCGGAAAAAGGTCCGAGATCGGCATCATCGCCGACCCGATGATGCCGAACGCGTGCTCGATGCCGTGCATCTGCAGCGTTTTGATGAAGGCCTCTTCAGTAGTCATTTTCACCGCGTTATCTCCTTTATGTGCCACGTGAGGAAAGCTGCGACGCATTCGAAGCTTTTCCACGCCATATGGACGTGTCACCGAAAAGATAGCGGTGACACGATGATTGCGTTAGAGAAACGGAAATTGCATCGTTCGTTTCTCGGCCGCTGAGCAAGCCAGGCAGCGATTGCTCGATGTGCCGCGACCCGGCTCGAACCCGGCCCCGCGTCGAGCTGGTGGCCAGCCCGGCAGGAAGACCGATTGCGCCCGTAAGCTGATCGAAGCCCGCCGGGTCCAGCGCGATCATTTGGCTTCCCAGAGCGACTGATTGCTCCCCAGTCGTCATCAGCGCCGTTTGGCGTCCTCGCGGATCATGTCCGACGCCTTTTCCCCAATCATGATCGTGGGCGCGTTGGTGTTGCCGGAGACAATTTCGGGCATGATCGACGCGTCCACAACCCGCAGTGCTTCGATGCCATGGACGCGCAATCGGTCGTCGACGACTGCCATGTCGTCCGAGCCCATCTTGCAGGTGCTGGTTGGATGGTAGATCGTCTGGCTGTGTTCCCGAGCCGCGCGCAGCAACTCCTCGTCGGTTTGATACTGGCGACCGGGAACGTATTCGTCGGTGATCTGCGGAGCAAGCGGCGACGCGGCGGCAATTTTCCGAGCCACCTTGATGGAGTTGACCGCGCAGCGCTCGTCCACCTCCGTGGAAAGGTAGTTGGGGTGGATTGCCGGATACTCCAGGGGATCTTTTGACTTGAGCTTGATCTCGCCCCGGCTTTCCGGGCGTAGCTGGCACACCGACGCCGTAAAAGCGGAGAACTTGTGCGCACCCTCCCCGGGCTTGTCGGCGCTCAAAGGCTGCATGTGAAATTGAATGTCCGGCCGAGTGAGCGAAGGCTCGGAGCGGGTAAACACACACACCTGGCTGGCGGCCAAGGTAAGGGGCCCCTTCCGAAAGAGCGCATACTGGATCCCCACCTGCATCTGCCCGAGCAAGGTGTTGACTTCGTCGTTCAATGTCCGGCACTTGGTCTTGTAGACCAACCGGATCTGTAGGTGATCCTGCAGATTCTGCCCGACCCCGGGAAGCGCGTGGACGACCGGAATGCCGAAACGCTGCAATTCCTCTCCGTTGCCGACACCCGAACAGGCCAGAATCTGCGGCGAGCCGATGGCACCGGCAGCAAGAACGACTTCGCCCCGAGCCATGGCCTTCTCGACCGAATTTCCGCGCTTGTACTCCACACCGACCGCGCGTCGCCCCTCGAACAATACCCTGAGAGCCTGCGCGTGGGTGGCGACGCGTAAGTTTGCGCGCTTCCTCGCGGGTCGCAGATAACCTTTCGCAGTGCTCCAGCGAAATCCCTTGTGGGCCGTTTGCTGAAAATAGCCGACGCCCTCCTGGGTGGCACCATTGACGTCGTCGTTGCGCGGGATCCCGACCTCGATCGCCGCCTTGATGAACCGATCTGCGATTTCCCGACGCAACCGAAGGTCCGACACCTTCAGCGGCCCGCCGGTGCCGTGATACTCGTCGCCGCCACGCTCGTTGTCCTCGGAGCGTTTGAAATAAGGCAGCACTTCCCGAAAGCTCCAGCCCTTGTTCCCGAGCTCGGCCCAGCGGTCGTAGTCCTCGGCCTGGCCGCGGATGTAAAGCAGGCCGTTCAAGGAACTCGACCCGCCAAGCACCTTACCCCGTGGCCAATCCAGTTGGCGATTCGCGATCCCCGGGTCGGGCTCGGTCTTGTAGCACCAATCAGTGCTTGGATTGTGCATGGTCTTGAAATAGCCCACCGGAATATGGATCCAGGGATTCAGGTCACGTCCTCCCGCTTCGAGCAGCAGCACCGATTTATCCGAGTCCTCGGACAGACGGTTCGCCAAGACGCACCCAGCCGAACCTGCGCCGACAATGATGTAGTCGTAGTCTTGAGTCGATGCATTCATGTTCGAACCTCGAATTCAGCGAACGCGATGGCGGAGATCGCCGATCGCTCGACGGCGCCGGTTGCACTCCGGGCGCAGTGTTCTACGTTTGTTGTATCGCTTTGCGATCGGACTCGTTGTTTGCCGTGACGTAGACAAACTCCGGCCGGTCCCTCGGTGACGAGCGCCCGGTGATGCTATCGGTCTCATTTTTTTACGTCAAGGGTTGATCAATAGTAAGAACCAGCTACACTTTGAAACATCTTGTCTCGCTCTGTGAGACGAGGAAGAATCGTGCGGCCGAATTCGGGATCCCCGGCGACACGAGTGGACGCAGTGCGCGAGAGAGCGCACGAGACGGAATTTCCCAGCGGACGTCCCGTGACCACCAGAACTAGAGAGGAAACCTTCCATGTCGAATCTCCCTGAAAACCCGATGCTGCGTCGGGACTTCATGAAAATCTCCGCTCGATACGGCGTGACGTCGACCTTACTCGCGGCCGGTGGCCTCGGTGCCATGGCGACGCCGACGGACCTGGCCCGCGCCGCAGAGAAGACGCAGGCGAAACGCTACGCCAACGAGCCCAAATTTCAGCTCAAGTTCGGCGCAGCCGGCTTCAACGAGACCAATCTCGACGTTCAGAAATCGGGGCAGCTTTTCTTTACCCAGGACGTCGAAGAACGAACAGACGGTGCGATTCGGATTGAGTTCATCGGCAACAACCAGATCTGCAGTCAGCCCGACTGCGTGAAGAAAACGCAGCAGGGCATCGTCGATCTCTACTCGGCTTCGACCCAGAACTCAGCCAGTGGCGCACCCTATCTGAACGTGCTCGATTACGCCTTCATGTTTCCTTCCCGAGCGTCCCAGTTCCACTTCTTCTACCATCCGAAGAGCGAAGCGATATTCCGCCAGCCCTTGCGTGAACGGCACAAGCTGCAGTTCCTCTACACCCATTGCGAGCTGCGCGGCATCATGCTGGGCCTCAAATGGAAGGACAAAGACACCGTGACCTCCATTGAGCAGTTGGCCAACACCAAGAATCGGGTGACCGGCACCCAGCTCGGACGCATCGCTATGGAGCTCATGAATCTGGGGCCCGTGCCCATCGCCTGGGAAGAAACTCTGGACGGTCTGAAGCAAGGGTTGATCGACGGCGCCGAGACATGGATGAGCGCGGTCGCGTACGCGGGCATGGCGCCGGTGGTGTCGCAGGCCGTGGATCTGCGATTCTTCTGCGGCACCGAGCACACGGCCATGAACCTCGCAAGTTTCGAAAAGCTCGGCTCCGAGCTTCAAGACCAGGTGATGGAATCGGCGTATGCGGCTCAGATCTTTGCCCAAGGCATGAACGAAGCCAGCCTGTTCAGCATCGTGGGCGGAACCAATCCACAAAAACCCGGGACCGTATTCGCCGAGAACAACGTCCGCGTAGCGGACTTGTCGGCCGAAGAGCGCAAGAAAGCCGAAGAGATGTGCTCGCCGGAATTCCAGCCGGCGGCATGGGAGGAATGGCGAGAGCGCCTCAACGACTGGTCCGGTGGTCAAGATACATACAAGGAGATCTACGACATCGCGCGGGAGATCCCGGCCGACACGGAAGTCGTGAACGTTCCGCCGCGGCGTTGGTGGAAAGCTAGCGCGTAATCGGAGCCGAGGCTCCATCTAGACCGAAGCATGTCGCCACTTCCGGCAATGCGATGCGCTGCCGGAAGTGGCCGATCGCTGGAAACCATTCGAACAGGCCTTGGCCTCCGATGTGCCGCTGCTCCCCGAAGCTACTCCACCAACCTCTCGGTATCGTGGGAAAAGAACGATGGCTGATACGACATCTGTAACGACTTCGCTTCCAATCAAACTACTCCGCTGGGTCGATAACAATCTGGAAAAGACCGTCATTCTCATTACCTACTCGGCCATGGCGGGAATCATCTGCGTCGAGGTGATCCGGCGCTTCGCGTTCAACGTCCAGGCACCCTGGAGCACCAGTGTGCCGGTGCTCCTCTTTCTGTGGGTCACGTGGATCGGCGCCGCCTACAACGTACGCCAACGCACCCATCTCTCGCTCAACGAGGTTCGCCTCCGCCTGCCGTACACGGCCCAGTTCTGCTGCCTGATCCTGGACGCGGTGCTGTGGATCATTTTCGCCGCCATCGTCATCGTATTCTCTACCGAGCAGGTGACCCTGGCCTACGATAACTTCGCCTTCGTCGACGGCACCGACAACATCATGCAGTGGTGGTTCTACCTGGCCACGCCTCTGGGTTGGGCGCTCATTGTGTATCGCGTGCTGGAGAACCTCTACGAAGACTGGCAGGCGTTTCGCCGGCGCGAGCCCTTCAATTTGCAACCTTCCCTGCTCGAGTGATTTGGAGACGTTGACATGGTTGAAACTGCCAGCTTATTCACCGAAACGCAGCTAATCGTCGCGGTCTCGCTTGCTGCGACGCTGATCTTCATCCTGGGGGTGCCGATTTTCGTTGTCATCGGCATGTGGATCATCGGCATCAGCCTGGTGATCGACTTCACCCTGGCAAATCTGGGTGTGACGCTCTTCACCGGACTCAGCTTCTTCGGACTGCTCGCACTGCCGCTGTTCATCCTCACCGGCGACCTGATCAATGCCGCCGGCATTGCAAAGCGCATGTCCGACTTCGCCTACTCCGTGCTCGGGTGGCTCCGGGGTGGCCTGGGCATGGCGACAATCGGGGCCTGCGGCCTGTTCGCTGCCATTTCCGGGTCCAATGCCGGGACGACCGCAACCATCGGCTCCATCATGCACCCGGAGATGAAGGAGGGCGGGTACGACGAGCGCTTTGCAGCCGCCACGGCGGCGGCCGGCGGCACCGTCGGCATAATCATCCCGCCCAGCATCATCTTCATTGTCTACGGTTTTCTGCTCAACCTGCCGATCAGCGATTTGTTCATCGGCGGGATGCTGCCGGGGGCGCTGATGGTGCTGGCGATGATGACGGCCTGCTTCCTCGTATCGTACATCCGCGGTTGGGGCCATGTGATCAAGTTCAGTGTCGTCAACAGCGGCAAGCTGGCGCTCAAGGCCTACCTCGGATTCATCGCCATCGGCCTGGTGATCTACGGCATCTACTCCGGTGCGTTCTCGCCGACGGAGGCTGCGGGCATGACGGTGGGCTTTTGCCTCGTCGCCGGCGTGGTGATCACGCGCGAAATCAGCCTACGAAAGCTGCCAGACGTCTTGCTGCGGTCTGGGCAGATTACCGGCATTCTGGCGCCCCTCATCGCCGTCTCCGTGGTGATGCAGCAGATCTTGTCGCTGCTCGGGGCGGGCGAAGTGATCGGCAGTTGGCTTACCGGACTGGGCGGTTACTACACCATACTGCTCGGCTGCATGGGCATGGTGCTGTTCGCCGGTATGGTCCTGGAGAGCCTGCCCGTGACCATCATTCTCGCACCGATCCTCTCGCCCATTGCGGTGGGAATGGGCGTCGACCCGGTGCACTTCGCGGTCATCTTCCTGGTGGGCGCCGCCATCGGCTTCGTGACGCCGCCTTTCGGGCTAAACCTGTACGTGGCAAGCAGCATCACTGGCATTCCGTACTTCAGGCTGCTGGGGTACACCATACCCTACCTGATCGCGCTGTTGAGCGCTTGGTTCATAATCGCATTTTGGCCACCTCTGACCATGTTCATGGTCAATTTCGGAGGTGCTGGATAGGCAAGCAGCGGCAGATGACCCGTGAATCGCCAAGTAGAAAAAGGTCATTCGCCGTTTCTGCGCGGGTTCGCAATACTCGAGTACATAGTGGAATCCAACCGCCCAGTGGCGATCGC
>JBFGYN010000260.1:0-5872 GCA_041587415.1 Candidatus Competibacterales bacterium
CGGCCAGCTGTCCGGCGGGCAACGGCAGCGGGTTGCCGTGGCTCGGGCGCTGGCGGTCGAACCCGAGGTGCTGTTGATGGACGAGCCCTTGTCGAACCTGGATGCACTACTTCGAATGGAAATGCGCGCCGAGTTGAAGGGGCTGTTGGCCGAATCCAAGACGACGACGATCTACGTGACCCATGACCAGGTCGAGGCGATGAGCCTCGCCGATCGGATTGCGGTGATGCACCAGGGCGAAATCGTGCAATACGACGTGCCCACTCGGGTGTATCACGAGCCGGCTACGATGTTCGTGGGTGGTTTTCTCGGCAATCCGCCCATGAACTTCTTGCACTTGGACGCCGCAGGCAAAGTCGGCGGTGTCCAGTTCACGCGCCCGGCGACGGGTTCCGCTGAGGCGATTCTCGGTGTTCGCCCAGAAGATATCGAGATCGTGGACGAGAACAGCGGCGATGCCTTGCAGGCCAAGGTTGGCGTAGTCGAGCTACTCGGTGCGAACTCCCAGGTGACGACAACCGTTGATGGGCAAGTGGTGCGAGTCACCGCGCGTCCCGACATCACCGCTCGGCATGGCGATACCCTGTGGCTCAAGCCTACCGTCGAACGGATTGGCTGGTACGACAAGCACAGCGGTCACAGACAGGTTGCATGAGGGCGGACGACGTGAAAGACCAAGACAAGTTACGAGACAAGGCGATCGAAATTCTGAAATCCAATGATCGTGGCGGCTACACGGTGCCGACCGCGCGGCTCTACCCCTATCAGTGGAACTGGGATGCCGGTTTCTCGGCACTCGGTTGGGCTACCTTCGACGAAGCCCGAGCTTGGCGCGAGCTGGATTTGCTGTTCCAAGGTCTGTGGGAGGACGGTCTGTTGCCGCACATCGTGTTTCATCAGCAGAGTCCCGACTACTACCCTGGTCCGGAGGTCTGGGGAACCGATGGCAAGGCTGCGTTGCCAACCTCCGGCATCAGCCAGCCGCCGGTTAGCGCAAGCGTTGCGCGCTGGATGCTGGATCGAGCGAGCGACACAGAGCTGGCCGAAGCCCGGGCAGCGGCGCTCTATCCGAAACTGCTCACCCAGCACCGCTGGTGGCATCAGGCGCGGGATCCCGAGAATACTGGGCTGGTCTGTACCTATCACCCGTGGGAGACCGGTCGCGACAACAGCGCCGAGTGGGATCAGCCCTTTACCGCGGTGCCGGAAACAGACACGGTCTTCCAGCGTCGAGACACGGCACTGGTAGACTCTGCCGAGCGTCCGCACCAGAGCGAGTATCGGCGGTACATCTACCTGGTCGAGCTGTTCCGCTCCCTTGACTACGATCCCCCTGCCCTGTACGCGCAAAGCCCGTTCAAAATCTACGATATCGGTATCAACTCGATTCTGGTTCGGGCCGACCGGGATCTGCTGGCGTTGAGTGAGCGATTCGGCAGCGCCGCCGACCAATCCGACCTGCGAGCCCGGTTAGAGCAAGCCAGCGCGGGCTTTTCAAAACTCTGGAATGCCGAGCTGAACTGTTATAACGGTTATGACCTGCTCGCCGATAAGCGGCTCGAACTGCCCGTCTCGGCGGGCTTCCTACCGCTGTACGCAGGCCTTCCGAGTAGTGACCGCGCCCAGTCGATGTCGCGCGAGCTGGGGCGCTGGGGCGATCGCACGCGCTACCTGGTTCCGTCCCTGGCGCCGGACCACCCTTTGTTCGAGCCCAAGCGATACTGGCGCGGTCCGGTCTGGTCGGTGGTGAACTACATGATTGGGCTGGGGTTGCAGGAGTATGGATTCGGCGATCTGGCGGAGCGGATACGAGCCGATACTTTGGCGCTGACGGATGTTGGCGACTTTCACGAGTACTTCAATCCGGAGGACGGAAGTGGCTGCGGGGGTGGGGTCTTCTCCTGGACCGCGGCAATTGCCTTGTGGTTGAGCGCTCGCCAAAACCACGAGCCCAAGTCATGACCCCTTGGCCCAATTTTCGCGATCCAGGCTTCCTGCGCGAGCACGGTCGATCCGTGCTCGCCTTCTATTTGCCCCGCTGCCGGGATCCGGCGGGCGGCTTCTACCACTTCTATCGAGACGACGGATCGGTCTACGACGCCGAACGCCGCCACCTGGTGAGCAGCACCCGATTCGCCATCAATTTTTCCTGGGCCGCCGGGCTCTACGGCGAGACCGGCTATCTGGATCTGGCGCGCCATGGTCTTGCCTTCCTGGAGTCCCATCACTACGATCCCGCGGCTGCCGGCTATCGCTGGGAAGTGGATCGGGACGGAACGGTCCTTGACGGTGACTTCTACGCCTACGGTCATGCTTTCGTCCTGCTGGCCAACGCCGTGGCCCTCGAGGCTGGCATCGCTGAGGCCCGGGAGGGCCTGGAGCGGGCCTGGGACATTCTCGAGCGGCGCTTTTGGTTGCCGGAGCACGGGCTCTATGCCGACATCGCCGACCCCGATTGGCAACTGGATTCTTATCGCGGCCAGAATGCCAACATGCATGCTTGCGAGGCTATGCTCGCCGCCTACGAGGCCACGCGCCAAGAGAGGTATCTGGAGCGCGCTGCCACGCTCGCCTACAACATCACTGTACGCCAGACCGCCACGACCGACGGACTCATCTGGGAGCACTACGATAACGACTGGGGCGTCGACTGGGACTTCAACCGGGACAAGCCAGACGATCTATTCCGACCCTGGGGATTCCAACCCGGGCATCAGGTGGAGTGGACGAAGCTACTATTGATTCTGGAGCGGCATCGGCCCGAAGACTGGCAGTTACCCAGGGCGCGAGCGCTGTTCGATCGAGCTGTGGAACTGGGCTGGGATACTGAGAACGGCGGCTTGGTCTACGGCTTTGGCCCCGATCATCAATTCTGCTCGGCAGACAAGTATTTCTGGGTGCAGGCCGAGGCGTTGGCCGCCGCAGCGCTGCTGGCCATTCGCACCGACCAGGGCAATTACTGGGACTGGTACGAACGGCTCTGGGCATACAGCTGGCGGCATCTGGTGGACCACCGCTATGGCGCCTGGTACCGGGTGCTCGGTCGGGACAACAGCAAGCTAACCGATGAGAAGAGCCCCGCCGGGAAGGTGGACTACCACACTTTCGGCGCCTGCGTGGAGGTGCTGCGGACCCATGACCGTTGAACCCAAGGACCTGTTGCGGCAAATGTTCGAGGCGGCGGTGGCCGCAGCGCAGCCCGCCACCGCAATCCCGCCGCATATGCCGAAACCGCCCAAGGGACGCACCATCGTCGTCGGTGCAGGCAAGGCCTCGGCGGAAATGGCCCGAGTATTCGAAAAACACTGGCCCGGCGACTTGGAGGGCCTGGTGGTAACCCGCTATGGCTATGCAGTGCCCTGCGAGCGCATCGAGATCCTGGAAGCGGCGCACCCGGTACCGGACGCCGCTGGCGCGCAGGCTGCGCAACGCATCATGGCCATGGTGTCCAATTTGGGGCCCGACGATCTGGTGGTCTGTCTGATCTCCGGCGGCGGCTCGGCGCTGCTCAGCGCCCCGGCGGCCGGCCTGACTCTTGATGACAAACAGGCGGTGAACCGCGCCTTGTTGAAGAGCGGCGCCACGATCAGCGAGATGAATTGCGTACGCCGCCACCTCTCGGCAGTCAAAGGCGGCCGCTTGGCAGCACTCTGCGCTCCGGCGCGGGTGTGCACGTTGCTGATTTCCGACGTACCGGGCGACGATCCGGCGGACATCGCCTCCGGCCCTACGGTCGCGGACCCGACCTGCTACGCGGACGCGCTGGCGATACTACGCAAGTACGACATCCGGGAGCCGGCTGTGGCGCTCGAGCACCTGCGTGCTGCAGCAGACGAAACACCCAAACCCGGCGACCCGAGGCTGGCGCACACGGAAACCGTAATCGTTGCAAAACCGCAAGCGTCGCTGCAGGCCGCGGCGGCATTGGCCGAGGAGGCTGGTTACCGGGCATTGATTCTGGGTGACAGCATCGAGGGCGAGGCACGGGATGTGGCCCTGGTTCACGCTGGCATCACAAAGCAGGTGCTGAATCACCGCCAGCCTGCCGCCCCGCCGTGTGTCTTACTTTCCGGGGGGGAAACCACGGTGACGGTGCGCGGCAACGGGCGCGGTGGACGCAACGTTGAATTCGCCCTGGCACTGGCCCTGGCACTCGAGGGGAAAGCGGGTGTGTACGCCATTGCCTGTGACACTGATGGAATCGATGGCACCGAGGACAATGCCGGTGCCTTGGTTGCGCCCGACACCCTGGCTCGCGCACTGGCGCTTGGTGCAGACCCGCGCGAGTACCTCGCCAACAATGACGGTTACAGCTTCTTTCAACGCATCGACGACTTGGTGATGAGCGGTCCGACTCTGACCAACGTCAATGATCTGCGAGCGATCCTCATTCAGAATTCAGCGTGAATTTTCCGTGCGAGAGGCGCACCCAGGAAGCACTCTCAGACATGACGTGAGTAAACTCCTCTGAGCGCGGCATTCGTGCGTGTTGCCTCGCGAGCTTGCCCGCGCATGGCTCTCCGGGTCCCGAGCTCAATCCCCCTTGCCCACCCACCAAAGCCAGGCCATCCCCGCCGCACCCGCAACCGCGGAGCCTAGCAGGATCCCAACCTTCGCTTGGGCCAGCAATTCCGGCATTTCGCCAAAACCGAGTTGCGCAATGAAAAGTGACATGGTGAAGCCCATGCCGCCCAGCAGCCCCACCCCGGCAACATGAGCGATACCCATCCCTGAAGGAAGCTGCCCCAGACCAAGGCGCACTCCGAGCCAACACATGCCGGTGAGCCCTGACAGCTTGCCCAGGACGAGGGCAAGTGCCACGCCTAAGGTGACACTTCCGGAAAGCAGCGTCGAAATCTGTTCCGCCGGCAACGTGACCCCAGCGTTGGCCGCGGCGAAAATGGGGAGGACCAGCAAGGCCACCGGAGTCTCCAGTGTCTGCTCCCAACGCTTCAGCGGCGTGGTGGCCTGCTCAGCGGTGTGACGGACGTCTTCGACGACTTTGTGCCCCTCGTGGTCGCCAAGGATTGGCTCGTCGCGGTCCCGAATCCTCTCGAAGCGCTTGACCAGGTCGCGCAGGCGGCGGGTGAACTGTGCGGGGCCGTGCTTCGGGCGGGCGGGCACCGCCAGGGCAATCAGCACCCCGGCCACCGTGGTGTGGACACCGGAAGACAGGAAGGCGTACCAGACCAGCACCCCTACCACAGCGTAGGGCCAGACACGGCGGACACCCAGCAGATTGAACAGTGCCAGGAGTGCAAGCAGTCCTGTTCCAGCGCCAAGGTATTGGATCGCGATGTCCCCGGTATAGAACAGCGCGATCACCAACACGGCACCCAGGTCGTCGATGATTGCGATGGCCACCAAGAAGGTTTTCAAGGTCCCTGGGATTCGCTTTCGAAGAACGGCCAGGGCGGCCAAGGCGAAGGCCGTATCGGTTGCCATGGGAATACCCCATCCGCGCAGAGTCGGCGTCTCCGGATTGAGAGCGAAGAATATGAGTGCGGGCACCAGCATGCCGCCGAGGGCCGTAAACCCGATAAGCAGGACACGACGTAGGTCACGAAGCTCCCCGGCCAATATCTCCCGCTTCATTTCCAGCCCTAGGACGAAGAAGAACAAGGGCATGAGACCGTCATTGATCCAGTGGTGCAGTGATCGACCCAGCGTCCAACTGCCGAACCAGAGGCCGAGCTCGGTCTCGAAGAAGTGCAGGTACGCTTCGCCGTGGCGGGTGTTCGCCACGATCAAGGCTGCCACCGTGCACGCGAACAGGATCAATCCGGAAGTGGTCTGACTGCGCAGGAACTGCTGGAAGGGCTCGCTGACTCGTTGAAAGGCCTCTTCCAGTGGTTGTGCCGGCGGCTTTGGC
>JBFGYN010000261.1:0-5821 GCA_041587415.1 Candidatus Competibacterales bacterium
GCCTTGGCCGTGCAGTAGACCGGGTGACCGGCCATCGGCCGTCTGCCGTGAACGTCGACCAGATTCACGATACTTCCGCCCTGGCGCCTCAACTCCGGCGCTGCCGCCTGTACCAGAAAGAACGGCGACTTCAGATTGCTGCCCAGTAGTTCGTCCCACTGGATGGGTGTTGCCGTATCGAGCGGCGTCGGGTAGAACGTCGAGGCATTGTTTACGAGTACGTCGAGGCGCCCGAATCGAGCAATTGCCTCGGCAACGAATTCCCCGAGGTGCTCGGTGTCCAGGAGGTCGCACTGCAAGGTCGCTGCTGACGACGGTCGGGCGTCATTCAACTCCGCACACAGCGCCTGCGCTTCGGGCGCCGAGCAGCGGTAGTGAATCACGACGTTCAATCCTGCGCAGTGCAGGTCTCGCGCGATGGCGGCACCGATTCGCCGTGCGGCGCCGGTGACCAGTGCGGTACGCCGTACGTCCACTGCCCTTATTTGGTTCACGGTGCTCCTCCAAGATCGCCGCCCACTATGGAGAAACCCTGATCAATGAGGGGTTTCCCGCGACCCTAGCATGGGTTGCCAAATTTGGCATGGCAAGATATTGATTCTGAACGGAAAACGGGATTCGCATACTTGCAATCCATGTCTTGGCGAATCCGTGGCGGAGTATTCAGAGCTTTTTTAGCCGACTCATTAACTTTTGGCAAAGAAATAGACGTATGCATTCCCCTTCATCCGAGTTGCTCCCGCCACCTGATCCGGATGCCTTGCACCAGTCCTGGCGCCTTCACGGACGCATCCGGGAGGCGATTTGCGACGCCGGAGGCGCGCTGGAATTCTCCAGATTCATGCACATGGCACTCTATGAGCCGGGGCTAGGCTACTACGTGAGCGGCCTGGCGAAACTCGGGGCCGCAGGAGATTTCGTTACAGCGCCTGAGCTGTCGCCCATTTTCGCGCGGTGCCTGGCGGGTCAAATCTCGCAGATACTCGACCGAGTCGAGAACGGCGAAATCATCGAGTTCGGGGGTGGCACGGGCGCCCTGGCCGTCGATCTGATGCTGGAGCTTGAACGCCTCGACTCGTTGCCCCCGAGATATCGCATTCTCGAGCCGAGCCCGGAGCTCCGTGATCGGCAACGCAGGAGGATTGCCGACACCCCAGCTTGGCTCGCCGATCGCTTCGAGTGGATCGATGCTGTTCCGGATCGTCCAGTCCGCGGCGTTGTGCTCGCCAATGAGGTCATGGACGCCATGCCGGTGTGTCGGTTCCGAATCGCCTCTCGCGGGACCGAGGAGCTTTGCGTGGGACTTGGGCCAGGCGGCGAGCTGGAGTGGCGGGCGCGGCCAGCTGGAGCACTGACCGCGGAGGCGGTCGAAATGATCCACGCGGCCCTCGGCTACCGGCTTCCGCAAGGTTACACTTCCGAGTGGAACCCGGCACTTGCCTGCTGGATCGAAAGCGTTTCGGCGGCGCTCGATGTCGGGGTGGTGTTGCTCGTGGACTACGGATATCCGCAGCATGAGTACTACCATCCGCAACGCAACGATGGCACGCTCATTTGCCACTATCGGCATCGCTGCCATTTCGATCCATTGGTCCTGGTGGGACTGCAAGACATCAGTGCCAGCGTTGATTTTACCGCACTGGCGCGGTCCGGCACTGCCGCAGGATTGGATTTGTTGGGTTACACGACGCAAGCCTGGTTCCTGACTGGATGCGGGCTCGAGCGCCACCACGCCGGCCTCGCCTCGACGGATCCCGTCTCGCGCGCCACGCTCTCCAATGCGGCGCGGCGTCTCCTGCTGCCTGGCGAGATGGGCGACCGATTCAAAGTGATGGCACTGGGGCGCCGCATGGAACACGCTCTCGGCGGATTCAACATGCGGGATCACAGCGCGCGGCTCTTCACCTCCGACGCGCGCTGAGCGTTCAAGCAAAGAGAACGTAACACAATGGATCTCCATCACATTATTGTCCTGGCCCTGGTACAGGGGCTCACGGAGTTCCTCCCCATCTCCAGTTCCGCGCACCTCATTCTCGTTCCTCGATTCTTGAATTGGCCGGACCAAGGGTTGGCCTTCGACGTGGCCGTACACGTGGGAACGCTTGCTGCGGTGCTTTGGTATTTTCGTTCTCAGCTATCTCGAATGGGCGTCGATTGGCTCGCATCAATTCGTAGGGGTCACAAGACAGGCGACAGCACGCTCGCGTGGTCCGTTCTATGGGGGACGGTGCCAGTGGGGCTTGCCGGACTCTTTTTCGGGGATTACGTGACCGCCCACCTCCGGACTCCGCTGGTCATTGCCACCACCACGATTGGATTCGGCATATTGCTGTGGTGGGTCGACCGGATTGCCGCACACGACCGGAACGAGCACCAAATCACCTGGAAAGACGCGATGTTTGTCGGCTGCGCACAAGCGATTGCACTGATTCCCGGCACATCCCGTTCCGGTGTCACGATTACCGCGGCGCTGGTCATGGGTCTTGACCCGGTGGCTGCCGCGCGTCTGTCATTTTTGATGTCTATCCCCGTCATCGTGCTCGCCGGCGGATTGGAAACCCACTCATTGCTCGAGTCGACTGTACCGATCGACTGGCGTGCGCTTCTGTTTGGGTCGGTGGTCTCCGCTTCGAGTGCCTACTTGTGCATTCATTACTTCCTGAAACTCGTGCAAAGCGTGGGCATGATGCCATTCGTCATCTACCGGCTGGTGTTGGGTTGCGTCTTGTTACTGGTGTTTCTAGAGCCCGCGCCACTCGCGTGGCTTCAGGACCATGCGCAACTGCTCGTGAATTGAGCGTCGTTGTTTGTGGAGAGAGAAGTGGACCGCACGATTTCGATTTCTATCGCGAAATCAAGGAAGCCCTGGTCCAGTCGCCCTGTTGCGCCGGAGTCATCGCGCTCGCGGGTCAAGGCGCGATGAGTGCGCTTGGCTCATTGCCAACCGGCGAGGAGCAGCGCCGTCCCCCAGGGGTGCAAAAAAAGTTGCAGGTTTATCCATCCCTGGAGCAGGGGCCCAGCCCGAATTTCTGGCGCTGCTCCCGCTGAGGTTTCCTCCACAAGGGCGCAGCGCCGCAGCGATTCTACGGCCAAGCGGGGGAACACCGCCACTAGCCCGCATCGCTCAAACTCCGTTCGGAGCGTTTGAATCGTCCTAGCTCCGCTGCGATCGCCCGAACCCGAGCAGCCCGAACAGCCTCGCTTATGGCTGATCCTTGCAAGCCCTGCGCGACGAAGGGTTTGGCACTGATGGGTACAGCCGCGTCGCACGCCGCACGCAGGAGCGAGGCCTGCGGGTATGGCCGATCTTCGAGGCCCGTGCGCCCACGCGCGTCGGCCTCGCAGGCCAACAGGAATTCGTCCAATCTCACGCGGTCCCGAAACGCCTTGGCGGTGTCCAATATGTTGAGCACTGTCGCTGGCCGAAGCTCCAGTGCACGATGGCAGCGTGTGTGGTGTTCTGCCACCAGGAGTGCGAGGTCCCGAAAGTCTCTCGGGATTCGTAATCGAGCGCACAAGTTCCGGACCAGTGAATAGCTGCGCTGCTCGTGACCTCGATGGCTCGGCCATTCTTCCCGCGGCGTCGTTCCCTTGCCGAGATCGTGCACGAGGGCCGCGAACCGGACACGGCGATTCGCCCCGAGCCGCACACATTGCGCCAGCGTGAGCAGCGTGTGCACACCGGTGTCCACCTCCGGGTGCCACCGTATTGGCTGAGGCACGCCGAATAGCCGATCCACCTCGGGGAACACCCTACCCAGGGCGCCGCATGTGCGCAGAACCTCGAAAAATCGTTGAGGAGTGCTTTCTCCTAACGCGCGCACGGTTTCCGCCCAGACTCTTTCCGGCACCAACGCATCGACTTCCCCTTCCGCGACCATGCGTTTCATGAGGTTCTGCGTTTCAGCCGCTATCGAAAAATTCAGTTCGGCGAAACGGGCCGCGAATCGCGCGATCCTGAGAACCCGGACCGGGTCCTCGCTGAATGCCTCCGACACGTTCCGGAGCACGCGCGCTTGGAGATCCTGCACGCCGTGGTAGGGGTCAATCAGTCTGCCGTCGGAAGTGCGGGCCATGGCGTTGATGGTCAGATCACGGCGGCGAAGGTCCTGCTCCAACGAGACTGTGGGATCGCAGTGGAACTCGAACTCATGGTACCCGCGACCGGTCTTACGCTCGATGCGAGCCAGGGCGTATTCCTCCCCAGTCTCTGGGTGAAGAAACACGGGAAAGTCCTTTCCGACCTGACGAAACCCGCGATCACGCATTTCTTCAGGCGTAGCGCCCACCACCACCCAGTCCCGTTCGACGATGGGTCGCCCCAGGAGTTCGTCCCGAACTGCGCCTCCTACGAGATAGACCTCCACCATGCTATGTCCGTATGCGTTTGGGGCAGACCTGAACCAATTCGTTCACCAATTGCCAGGGTTCGGAGAATGTAAGCACTTTTCTAATTTAGTCTTCTCAATCAATCTGTTGCCATGTCCGTGTCAACTGCATATCCGGGTGCGTCACGGAAACTCTGACTTATTCGGAGCTTCCTGGAAGACTAGGATAACTCCATGTCGGTTCGATCAATGAAAATTGCCTCCCTGGCTTTGACGTTCGGGTTCCTGCTCTCGAGCTGTTCTGGATTGGATTTCTACCGCCAGGCGATTCTGGGGCATTTGGATTTGCTGGACAGGCGCGTGCCCGTCCAGCGGATGATTGCCGACCAGCAGACACCGCTCGAACTCAGAGTGAGGCTGGAAACATTACAGAAGGTACGGGACTTTGCCGTCTCGAAGCTGGCCCTACCCGACAATGCCAGTTATCGGAGTTACGCCGACCTTCGGCGGCCCTACGTCGTGTGGAACGTGTTCGCCGCGCCGGAACTGTCATTGGAGCCAGAGCGGTGGTGCTATCCAGTCGTCGGGTGCCTGTCGTATCGCGGTTACTACGCGCGGGCGGATGCAGATCGGCTGGCGGCAGAACTCGAGCGTCGTGGGCTCGACGTTTGGGTAGCAGGCGTTCCGGCCTACTCGAGCCTCGGCTGGTTCGACGATCCGCTACTGAACACATTCGTCCATTGGCCGGAGGGGCGGGTAGTGGAGCTCGTGTTCCACGAACTGGCTCACCAAAAGATTCATGTGGCGAACGATACGACATTCAATGAATCGTTCGCTACGGCGGTCGCGATGTTGGGCGCAGACCTATGGCTCGACAGTTGCGGCACGGCGCAGGCGCGCCGCGAGTTCCAGCGTACCCGTGAACGCCGCGAGGAGTTCCTGGCCTTGATGCTGCGATACCGGGTGGCGTTGGAGCACGTTTACGAATCCCCCCTCCCCGACCCGGAGAAGCGTCTGCGCAAGCGCGCACTTCAGGACGGCCTTGCTGCCGAGTATCGGGCGTGGCGGAATGAGAATGGCGGTTACGACGGTTACGATCGTGTGGTCGCCCTCGGGCCCAACAACGCCTGGTTTTCTGCATTGTCAGCGTATCAGAGCTTCGTTCCGGCGTTTGGGGCGGTATTCGAGTCGGCAAACCGTGACTTCGAGCGTTTCTACGCGATGGTCGAGGATATCGCCCGATTGGAAAAAATTGAGCGTCACCGCTGTTTGCGTGCCCTCTCCGAGGGGCACTCGACTCGGTCTCTGTCGTCTCTCGGTAAGGGTTCGTACTTTGCGGCGAAGGCTCAGGAATTGCGCCCTGCCGAGCGCCTGAATGCCGTGTATCGTCGCCGCTGTGCGCGGCCTTGAAAATGGAGCGGCATGACGGAATCCATCGATTTCGGGCGCAACCCAAGCATGGCAAAGCCGTTCTCGGTGCAGATGCTGGGCAC
>JBFGYN010000262.1:0-5787 GCA_041587415.1 Candidatus Competibacterales bacterium
GGCTCCGGGTCGTACGTCTTCATGGCGGCGTGCCGACGAGCCAACGGGGCGATCCGCTGGAACGCTTTCGAACAGACGACGGGATCCGAGTGTTCATTTCTACCGACGCCGCTGGAACCGGGCTCAACCTCCAGTCGGCCAGCGCGCTGATCAACCTCGACATGCCGTGGAACCCCGCGGTGCTCAACCGGCGCATCGCTCGGATTCACCGCCTCGGCCAATCCAACAAGGTTCAGATCATACTAATGGTCGCAAAAGATTCTTACGTGCAGCGGGTCGCCGCATTGGTGAACGAGAAACACGAGCTATTCGACAATGTGATGGATTCGGAGGCCGGCGAAGACGTGGTGGGTGTTTCGAAGAGAGTGCTGGAAAAGCTGATTGAAGGCTTTGCGGAAACCACCGATGCCGAGTCCGCTGCGGTCGCTGCGGAGGCTGACGAGTTAGCCGGCAAGTCTGTTGCGGAGGTCGACAATCACGCTGGTGCACAGAGGACCGAAAGCCTGGATCAGGTCGAAGACGACCGCGCAATCGGCGAAATTATTACGCGGATTCAGAGCAATTTCGGGGCACGGCTCGAGCGGGTGCTTGGTGTTCGCGGCGGGTTGCTCGTGGTCATCGACCACGTCGACGAGGAGTCGGAGCGGACTGCCAGGGAGCTGTCGGAAACCGTTCCCATCGCACTGACCGATGCACGGACAATGGCGAGTGTCGAGCGGCTCGGCCAAGACGGCCTGCCCGGTGAGACCCGTGCCTGGTTCGATCGCCGTGACGAGACTGGTGACGGAGGCACTCACCCGTTGTTGGTTCTGGCGCGTCAAAAGCTTGACGCGGCCGACGTGCTGATGGATCAGACGTGCACAGCTACCCCGATGGAGCTGCTCGCCTCTTCCATGTTGGCAGCAGCGGCCGCACAACTGGGCCGGGCGATCGCGCGAGATGGGTGGCCAGAACCCGCGAAAAACCGGATAGCGCCTCCGGTGACACGGTGTCACTGGCTAATATACGCACGAACAACTGTTTTCCTTGACCTAATTGCCCAAATTGGAGCGTCCTGGTGCAACGTTCGGGTTCGCCCGGCAGCGGCCGTATCCTGCAAAAGCCGTTCGCCAGCAGGCTGGCTCCTACTGGGGGGAGGAGGTGCCCGTGGAAACCATTGCGAAACAATCGGGAAATCGTTGCGACATGGGGGGGTGAAACCATTGACGCCGCAATGGACCAAGATGAACGGGGTCCACCCTACGTGAACCCCGCCCAGGAGGTATCACAATGGCTATCGACTATCACGGCAACGCCGTCACCGGCGCATCGCAAGAGGCAATCGATCTCTACGCCAAAGCTGCCGAGGAATTCGCCTGCTATTCGGGGGATCCGATCGCAACGCTGGCCACGGCGATCGAGGACAGCCCACGGTTCGCAATGGCGTACTTGGCCAACGCCCACTTGAATCTGTCCGGTACTGAAAAGTCGGCTGTCCAAGTCGCCAGGTCAGCGCTCGAGGAGGTATCGAGTCTGCAGATGAACGAGCGCGAGCGCATGCATGCGGACTCGATCAAGGCGTTCGCCGAAGGACACTTTGCGGATGGGCACGAGCGGCTCGAGCAAATCGCCATTCGTTTTCCCCGCGACCTCGTGGCGGTTCAGGCGGCTCATCTGTGGGACTTTCTGCGCGGCGATGCTCGCCGGCTGCGGGAACGCGTATCGATGGTTCTGCCCCATTGGTCGCAGGAAGATCGTGACTATCACGCGCTGCTGGGTATGCACGCTTTTGGTCTCGAGGAATGCGGGCTCTACGAGCAGGCCGAGCAGTCAGGGCGGCAGGCGGTCGAGATGAACTACCGCAGCTCTTGGGCACAGCACGCGGTCGCCCACGTCCTCGAGATGCAAGGGCGCATCGACGAAGGCATCCTATGGATGCGCGACAACGAGCGGGGCTGGGCACCGGACAATTTCTTCGCGATCCACAACTGGTGGCATCTAGCCCTCTACCATCTGGACAAGGGCGAACTCGAGGAGGTTCTGAGGCTCTACGACGGTCCAATACGCCAGTCCCGCTCGTCGATCATGTTGGACATGGTGGACGCTTCCGCACTTCTTTGGCGCCTGCATTTGCGTGGCGTTGACGTCTCCCAGCGCTGGGCTGCCCTTGCCGACGATTGGGCACCGTTCGCCGAGGACGGCTTCTATGCCTTCAATGATGTGCACGCGATCATGGCGTTCCAAGGTGCCGGCCGCGACGCCGACGTGACACGGACCATCGCTTGCATGGAACGGCAGGCGGGCAGTGGGCTGACAAACAGCTCGATGCTGCGTGAGGTGGGGCTGCCGGTCGCGCGGGCGCTACAGGCCTTTGGCCGAGGGAAGTACGGAGCGGTGATCGAGACTCTTCTTCCCATTCGCTCGATTGCAAATCGGGCCGGCGGAAGCCACGCACAACGCGACATTCTCGACCTCACACTCATCGAGGCAGCCATCCGCGGCGGCGACAACGCGGTGGCCAGGGCGTTCACCAGCGAGCGCACCGCTCGGAAACCAACGAGCCCATTGGCTTGGCTGCTCGACCGGCGTGCAAAAGAGATGACACAACGCGACGCAGCCTGAACTCTCCTCCCAGGTTCCGGTGGGGCCGGCATCAGACGGCGATGCTGGGCCCCTCCGGGCTTCTGCGGCCCCGTCCAAAGAGAATGGATAGCAAGCTCCGGCGAGGCGGTTTGATCTCCGGCAACCATTGCGCGAGTGCGAGGCCAATATTATCGCCCCGATCGCCGCCCCGCTCCCGCGCAGTGGCCACGAGCGAGCTGGCGCAGCCTTCGCTGATGGGCTCGGAGCCCAGCAAGCTCCTGGCCTCTCCCGAGGACACCGATTCCCAGAATCCATCGCTGCAGAGCAGGAACAAATCTCCCGACATGACCCAGGTGGAGCCGACATCCGGGTCGGGGGCATGCTGCCCGCCCAATCGCCTGTAGATTTGATTACGCAGACCGGGTTCTTCCGCATCACCGTGGTCAAACCGCCCGTCCGCCTTCAGGAGTTCCAACATGGAGTGGTCGACGGTCGCGGACAGTGTTTCTCCCGCCCGGAAGTGATATAGACGGCTATCGCCGACGTGCGCCCAGTGGGCTTCGGGGCCGTCCAAATACAGAAAAACGCAGGTGCTGCCAGCCGAACGGTCCCCCTCGCCCCCCAGTCGATTGATCGACTGGTGCGCTTGTGCGCAAAGGTCCTTGAGGAAAAATATTGGGTCGGGCTCGGCGACGCATCGGAACTGGTACTCGGCGGCCTCGGCCACGGCTTGTGCAGCCAAAGCGCCGTCTTGATGGCCGCCCATTCCATCCGCCACGACGACCAGGTGCCGATCCTCGCTCTGGCGGCTGACAATACGCACCCGATCCTGCTGTTCTTCCCGCCCGCCGATGTCAGCGGCCGTATCAAACTTCCAAGACACTGCGTGATCCTCGATCTAGGGTGCGCCAGCTCTTGCCGGGCTATCGGTTGGCTCGCCAGCACAGGATCGCAGGTCCGACTGCGGAACGTCACGCACGTCAATGTTCACCTTGTCAGTGCAAGCTACTGTTCTATGTGAGCATTTCAACTTTTTCGAACATCATCACAACGTTACGAACGGCGAGACAATCCCCTTCACGAAGCTGCGTGGGAGCTGTGATTTTCGACCCGTTCAGGTGTGTTTTTCCTCGCCGCCTCGGGACAACGTAGAAGCCATCGCTGTGGCGCTGAATCTGTGCTGCCACACGCGGCGCGAACCAGCCGGAGGTCTTGATCTCACAGGATTCTGCCTTACCGATGCTCAACTTGACATTGGTCAGGGGATACTTGACCCGCTGTTGCTCGATGTGCGCCGTCAGGTAGAAAGTGGTCCTACTCTGTTTGCGCCGATTGTTCCGGCTATGGCGTTCGAGGGTATCGCGGATGCCCGAGACATCGATTTCCGCTGTGGCGGCGCCTTCCTGAACCTCGTCCGGGATCTCCAGATCACCGCCCTTCTCTCCTGGCAGCCTACCCCGGGGCCTGAATTTGAGGACGAAATCCAGTACCTGTATGTCTTCCCAGTATTTGAGCGGATGGCGTTCGACGCGCTTGCCGTCCACGTACACGCCGTTCGAGCTCCCATTGTCCGTCAGTTCGAACGTCTCGCCGTTCCGAGCGATGGTGGCGTGATGCCCGGACACGCCGGGATTAGCGAGCACGACGTCATTGTCCGTCGCTCTACCGATGGTGAGTGTCTCTCCGGTCAGCTCCCGCTGTTCTTTGAGGACTTCCCCTTCGTAGACGAGTAGATAGGCCATTCCGATTGTCCTCCGGCATAATCCCGCGAATCGAATGCGACACGTCGACCCCATGGTCGACGCCCAGCGCCGGCGCCAAATTGGTCGGCGTCAGCGTCCAAAACGTGCCGATTCGGAAGCACGAAACGGACCAGAATTCACCTAAATTCCTTCCCCGATGACGCAACCGACCGGCTCGCCCTGATTTCCAATCATGGCAAGAGCCTTGCTTGTCAAGCCACCAACCGAGCACATCACGGAAAGCGTGTCCGTGTGCGCTTCGCGCAATTTGGTTGCCACCCCGAAACGCCAGCCGCTCGGCGCGGTAGCTTCGGAAACGCTCGAGCAACCCCTGGACCGCGGCGCAGACCATACGAGGATGGATGAATGTACCCCGAGTCATTGAAGATCGAGAAAAGGCTCAAGGAAGTCACACTGTGGATTCATCCGGAAGGGAAGGTCCTCGGCCACCTGTTCGTGCGCCCCCAGAGCCCCGACAGCGCCGGTGAGGAAGAACCCGCCGACGTTCTCAATGGCCCCGAGCCCTTCGTGGTGCTGCAACGTGAGGCCGAGGGAATACGCTTCTACGGAAAAAACTCCATCGTTCGGGTCGAGTACGAGGTGGAAGACAGCATCGCGTTCCCCGACCTGGAGCCCCTGCATTGCACTTTGAGAATGATGGACGGCTTCCACATTCAAGGAATGATCAGGCGCCCGTTGCCGCCAGACCGGGCCCGACTGATCGATTACCTGAACCTGACCAATGAGCGGTTCGTGAAAGTCGACTCCTCGGACGGCCGCGTCTACCTCATCAACAAGCCGTATATCGTATGCGCACTCCCCTGAATTGGCATCGGTTCCGCGCTCTGGACGGTGGCGAGCTGGCGTAAGCCATGGGTCTCTTCGACAAGATCAAGATTCGCCGCGCCATCGAGTCTTCGACCTCGCCCGGGGAAACCACCGGCGCGGAGAAATCAAAGGCCGTTGCGCTGCTCAGACGTTTGCGTCCTCGCGCAGTTCCAATACTGATCGAAGAGCTGGTCGCAGCGCCGGACAGCGCGCCTCTCAAAGAGCTGCTGGGGAGCATGCTCGATGACGCCACCCTGGACGGGTTCCGGGCAGCACTCTGCGTTGGCGACCAACGGCTCTGTAGCACGCTGATCGAAATGCTGTCGAACGACGGGCAGTTCGACGCCAACCGACTCCTGGCGTGGTTTCAAGACGCGGCCGTGCCGAAAGCAGCCCTCGTGACGATCCTCGGCGCCCGCAGGGATGGCCTCAGCGAGCAGGCATTGGCCGAATTCCTGATCAGCGCACCGACCGAAAACCGCGCAACGGTCTTTCGCTTTGTCGAGTCGATCGCCACTCCGGCGTTGGTTCCGCATTTGATCAATCAGCTCGAATGCGATGACTGGCGGATCCGGCTCAGTATCGCGCGGACACTCAGTCGTTTTAGCCGTCCCGACTCGTGCAAAGCACTCACCGACTTGCTGTCCGATCCGAA
>JBFGYN010000263.1:0-5786 GCA_041587415.1 Candidatus Competibacterales bacterium
GCGGTCGTGGCTGTCCTTGACCTCACTGCGCTTACCAAAGAGAGCGTCGGCTTCAACGAAGAACAGGATCGCACCCCCATCCTCAGCCGCATCGAACACCTGGCGCAAATTCTTCTCGGTCTCGCCGATGTACTTGCTGACTACAGCCGAGAGATCGATGCGATAGAGATCAAGTTTGAGCGTATTGGCCAACACCTCGGCGGCCATGGTCTTGCCGGTGCCGCTCTCGCCGGCAAACAGCGCGCTGATGCCTAGTCCACGATTCATCCGTGTGCGGAATCCCCAGTCATCGTACACGCCAGCGCGCACCTGCACCTGGGCAGCGATCTGGCGCAACAATGCAGCTTCCTGCTCCGGCAGAACGATGTCATCCCGAGTGGCCTTCGCATCGATTTTCTCGGCGAGCCGGTCCATGCTTGGGCGAGTCACGGCGAGAGAGTGTTGCCATAACCGCTCAGCGAATAGCGTTGGCCCTTCACTTTGCCGGGCCTGGGCGACAATTGAGGCGATGTCGTCCGGGTTGAGATTGAACTGACCCGCCAACCGCGCGGGATTGTCCCCGGCGTCCTTGCCAAGTGTGATTTCCCACATTGCCCGTTGCTCCGCGGCCGTAGGCTTATCCACCTCGACAGCAAGTGCGCGTTCGAACCCTGCCGGGCCGTCGCGAGATTCGACGAAGACAAGACCGCCGGTGCGCACAACGAATCGGGTGAGCCGCCCTAAGTTCCCGTCAGGACCTGGGCTCTTGTCCACGTCGTGCGCATCGATGTAGAGCGCCAATGGCAATAGCAAGCTGTCCCGCTGCCAAAGGCGCGCCAGTGTCTCGAGTTCACCGACGTGGGAGGGCAAAGCGTCAACCGGCAGACGATAGCAGTGGACGCCTAGGTAGGCCGCGACTGCGCCCGCGACTTGGCGCTTGCTCGCACGATCGCGCCCAAAGAGAAGGATCGGCCCGACCGGCTTTAGCGCATTTGTCAGGGTGCTCACGATGGTTTTTACGGTCCCCTGCTGAGAGGCCGGTAGTATCTCGAACGCGACCTGCGGCAACGGGCTAACCAATGACGCAAGGCGGTCGTCGATGTAATTGAGCCCTTTGACGAAACTGACGATGCGTTCGTCCGCGCGGAGCGCGCTCGTGGTCAAGGGCTGCGCCCCCGGTTGATTGATTTCCAATAGCCGCCAGTGGCGCAGGGGCCGCTCCGGAGAGAGCGCCTCCCAGGCGGGTTGGTCGAATAGCGCCATCGCGAGTGCGAAGGTCGGATACGGCCGTCCGGGATCGTCCTGTGCAAACGCACACATGCCCGCGACGCGGGTATCCAGTTCCACGCCCAGGCACAGGAGCAAAATGTCGCGCTCGAAATCCGATAGGCCGAGCTGCCGGGACAGCAGAAGCAGCGCAGGTGGCGGCTCTCCCTCGCTTGCGCCCGCCAGAGCAGTGGTCGCCTCTTCGAGCCGGGCTTTGTCAATCGGCTTTACGGCGGGCGGGGGCAGCTGGCGAGCTGGCTTAATGGCCGCTCCGGGTTCGGATGCGGCGAATCGACGGAAGAGACCCCAGCGCTGACTCCCCGTGGAGTCCGGGGCCGCTGGCGTCGTCACCGCAGATGGCCGTGCCTCGAGTTGCTGCGATTGAAGCTCGAGCCGGAGTCGTAGCCACGCGAGGGCTGCGGTGAGGTAAGCATCATTACGGGTCTGCCATGCTTCCAGAGCGTTCATGTGATTGTGATCCTCTGTTGGTCATCGAAAATAAAACTACGGCTTGCCTCGTCGTACTTAAAGGGCATGCTGTCGATCCCATCGACGCGAACGCGAGCAAGCGCACCGCTGAGAACCGGTGCGTTTGCGATATCAAAAGTTAGTGTGTCACCGGGGGCACCAAGCGCCTGAGCTTGAATCTCGCGTTCAGCGAGCAACAGCGCGGCCGACTGGGGGGGGAGCACACGCGGCCGGCAGGTGACTTGCAAACTGACCGCACCGCCGCCGTCTCTCGCCGCGGGGTTAGGCTGAATGTTCGTCACGTGTGGAGCCAATGCGATCGGTACGACATTTGACGACTGCTCAGTGGTGCCCTTGCGCACGTTGGCCGTCACGGTGTAGATGCCCGCAGCCCACGCTCCCTGGGCCGGCGCGTCGTCCGGGAGACTCACTCTTAGCTCGCGAACGTCGCGGTCTTCTGCAGCAAGTTCGATTTCTTGCATAGGAAGCCGCGGATGCGAAAAGCGCACGACGACAGTGTCGCCTCCCAGGTTAAAACCCGTGAGAATCAGGCGAACTCCCAACTGCGCGACTGGAAATGAAGGTGGGCGTGGCCTGCGTTGCGCAGCGTCGCCAGCCCCCGCCCACCACGAATCTAAACGCGGAAACGGCCCGATACGCGTTTCCACACCGCGGTCACTTTCGCCCCGCTTCAATACGGGAAGGGCCATGGCCGCGGACTCTTCCGCATCGATCAGCACCACGGTGCCCTGATAGGCCACCGACAGCACATGCGGCGTTTGCACCATAACCGACCACAGCTTGGAAATCTCATCCAGAGAGAGCTGTGCCGGCACGAACTTGACCTGTTCGAATGCGCCAGCGAGATCCGATCCATTCAATTCCGACCTACTGCTTATGGCATCACCTATAGCTTGTGCGCTCAGAACCGGCCCGGCATGCAGATCCCGAGCGACGGCGCCAATCATCCGATCAGGCTCGAGTGTCTTGTCATCGCCGTAAAAACTCAGCAGGTAGTGAAGGTCCAACGCAGCCTGCGGGCGCCGGGTCAGTCGTCCCTCCGCGTGGCGAGTTGGCAAATCGTTGTTACGCAGTGCCGAGTTCGGAGTAATTTGATAAAGGTAAACGTGCACCTTGCGCTCAGTCGCCCCCGTAGATGGGGCTGTCGGGCGTCCGAAGTGCAGGGACACGCTGCTTCCAACTGCGCTCTCCGCCGCGTTCTGGACGATGTCACCCAACGTGGCGGTAACGGTGGCAATGGCCAGGTGGTTGCTCACCCGCGTCCTCCATTTCGGCGAGTAAGATAATCGCTGAGGCTGAGCGCCGGCTTCATCGGCGAAGAACGCTTCTGAGCAGCCGGCGCGGAGACGGCGCGGATCTCCACCCGACCGATCGTGACATGAACCGTCGGCGCAGGCGAGCGTTCTTTCTGCGGCTCCATAGGCTGTGTGATCGGCTCGAATCGAGGTAGTCGTGGTAGCAGGACTGCTTGCGAAGAAGCAGCGGACTCTTCGCTGCGCGTGTTTCGAGACAAAGGCTGAGGTGACGGGGCCGGAGGTCGTTCAGGCTCAGCAACGGTTCGCTGATCTAGCGATTGACGAGTCTCACCCCGCGCCGGATTCACCGGCGTGCTGAAAACCTCACTCGGAGGTGATGATGCCTGCAGGCTCGTTTCTGCGTTTTGGACATGGGGCTGCGCTACAAGCTTTGCGCGGACATGGATGCGAGGCTGGCGAATGGTTTCGGCAGCAGCAACCGTTTCCCGTTCCGCATGTTCACCGGTTGTGCTCGGATCGGAGACAACTTGCAATGAGCGGAGGTCTTCACTTCGGTCCGGAGCATCTTTTTTGGTCCGAAGACGAAGACGATAACGTTGAACCTCACTAGATTGAGTATTTGGTTGTTCACGGGCGAGTGGTGGTACAACTTGAAAAGGTCGTTGACCCGAAACATCCCCCACGTCTGTCTCGACAAGCGAGTCATTGAGAAGTGCACTTTGCTGACTCGACTCTGGGCTGCGCGCTTGTCGGGCTTTGCGACGCCTGAGTTCCTCATACAACGGGAGTGAAGCGTCGCTGCGCAGAAAGGTCTCGTGGCCACCCTCCGACTTCTCCCGAGCAGAATCAGGATCATCTAACACTGGCTGTATTTCTTCGCCGTGGATCATTGGAGGAAATGAATCAAACCGTTGAGCCATCCGGACAGGCTCACGAGCGGTAGTTCCCACGTCTGCTTCGTAGGTCTTCGCTAGCTGGGTTTCGGACCCCAGCGGTGGTTGAGGAGATTCAAAAAGGCTAACCGGCCTAGGTCTAATGCCTCTCGGCGCGGCTAAAGTTCGCTGTATCAGATGGCTAAGGAATCCGCTCATGGAATCTCGTCTCTTTCTCGTCAGCCATTGATTAACTCTAGATAGGCAAGCCGCCGTCCAACAGTCATGCGCAGAATCGCCGCCTCGCTCCAGCCATAGTTAAACGCTAGAACATGCACCTCCTGCAGTACGCGGCGAGCCCACGCATCAAGCTCGGCCCACAAATGTGATACGATATCGAAAGGCGCTGCTGCCACGGAGAAACATGCCGGGCAAGACACTTCCAACAAAACCTCGGCCTGTGGGTCGAGCTCACCCATTCTCTGGTTCAGGGCAGACAGCACATGGCTCGGCAATTCCTGGGCTGCAACGCTGTTTTCCCTCGTGCGTGCCTCTAGAACGCAGCGTGCAAGCAATTGCCGCTCGGCATGCAATTGCTGCTCGTTCTCCAACGCAAGTAGGTCATTGCTGTCTGGCAGCCGAAACCGCACCTCATAACTCTCTGTCTCGATGTGATGGGAGCAGACGGGCTCGGCATGTGGTAGACGAATGTCACCGACGCTAAAGTCGAGCTCGATCGGCTCGCGGCACCTCGTGCAATTCGTCAGGCAATGAACTTCCGAACCGAAGAGTGCCTCGCGCAGATTCAGCAACCAAAAATCTCGGTGCCCAATACTTAGGTTTGCTAGTGATTCCGCCTCAGCCTCAGGTGCAACGGTAGACATGAGCAGGAGTCCCCGCGCTGCCATCGTTTGCCCCCTACCCTGCTCCCATACGTGCAATAAAGCTCTGGTATTCGGCGTTCTCATTACGCTGCAGTCTACTAATTGAAGAGCGCTGGCGGGACTGCTCACTGCGGCTCGGTGAACGACTCCTCCGCGGGTTCCGGCACCTCGTAGTCGCGTTCCCAGCCCTCATTCTCAAGCTTGATGGTCTGAATCAGCACTGCGTTGGCGTTCGCGTCAAGATCCGCCTGCGCCTGGAATTCCGAAACCCAGCAACGATAGACCTTGTAGGCAATCACCAGCTGACCGGCCTCGTTGTAAACCTCGATAATGACATCCTTACGGAAGTCCTTGAGCGAAACCTCCGCCCCCAAACCCGACCCGAAGTTCCAGACCTTGTTGGCCCATTGTTCGAATTCCTTGTCGTGGGTGACTCCGCGCTCGAGTGTGATCGCCTCATACTTCGTCCGACCGGGGGATTTTCGGCCGCTGCTCGGGTCTCCGCCCTCACGATGCTCGACCACTTCAGTTGTGCGCTTGAGCGCGCCCACTTTGCTCAAGCCGGCGACGTATTTGCCGTCCCATTTCACGCGGAATTTAAAATTCTTGTAGGGATCGAAACGATTTGAGTTAACGCTGAATTGCGCCACGGCTTCCTCCTTATGCCTGAATCTGTCCGGCAATTTGCTGGATCTTGATCACGACGAACTCGGCGGGCTTCAGTGGCGCGAAGCCGACCACTATGTTGACGATGCCGAGGTCGATGTCGTTCTGCGTCGTCGTCTCCTTGTCGCACTTGACAAAGTAAGCGTCCCGCGGTGTCGTGCCCTGAAATGCGCCTTGTCGAAACAGATTGTTCATGAACGCGCCGATGTTGAGGCGGATCTGCGCCCATAGCGGTTCGTCGTTGGGCTCGAAGACCACCCACTGCGTGCCGCGGTAGAGACTCTCTTCGATAAACAGCGCCAGGCGGCGCACCGGCACGTACTTCCACTCCGACGCCAGCATGTCCGCGCCGAGCAGGGTACGAGCCCCCCATA
>JBFGYN010000264.1:0-5747 GCA_041587415.1 Candidatus Competibacterales bacterium
GCAGTGAATCACACACAGCAGTGAAATCCGACTCGATTACCGTATTCGGTGGCACCGGATTCCTCGGGCACTTCATCGCCCGCGCCTTGGTCGGACGTGGCTACCGAGTTCGCGTGGCCGCCCGTCACCCGGAACAGATGCTCAAGGGGGGTACCCCGATTCGGGCCGACGTGCGGGACGAAGAATCCACACGTGCCGCGATCGAAGGTGCGCGCGCAGTGGTGAACGCGGTCGGACTGTATGTGGAGAGGCGAGGCGCCACATTTCAGTCTGTGCACGTGGAAGGCGCAGAGCGAATCGCACGCATTGCGCAGTCAATGGGCGCCGAGCGTTTGGTGCATGTATCCGGAATTGGTGCAGACAACGACTCTCCCTCGCCCTATGTCAGGGCGCGCGCCCAAGGCGAGGTGCGCGTTCGCGAGCAGTTCGGTGCTGCGACTATTCTCCGGCCGAGCGTGCTGTTCGGGCCAGGTGATGCCCTTCTCAGCAGCTTCGATCGGCTGACAGCTATACTGCCCATCTTTCCCCTTTTCGGTTCAGGCGACGTGCGGCTGCAAACCGTCTACGCTGGAGATGTCGCCACCGCTGCGGTCGTCTGCCTGGAGCGAGACGATACCCTTGGCAGAACCTTCGAACTCGGCGGCCCTCGCGCCTACACATTCCGCGAAATCGTTGAAACAGTCCTGCGTCATCGAAATCGCCGCAGGCTGCTAGTGCCCATGCCCTTCGCTGCGTGGGAGTTCTTGGCCACGCTCTGTTCGGTGTTGCCAACGCCGCCGGTAACCCACGATCAAATCACGCTGGCCCGTCAAGACAACGTGGTGCAAGAGGATATGCCGTCGTTCCACTCCCTCGGCATCTCGCCCCGCTCGCTGGAGGATTTGCTCGGCCACTGTCTTCCGTGAGGCGTTATCGCGGAGTGCAAGTCTCAAAGCAAGACGCGTGGAATCGCCAGGGTCCACGCCCGGGTTTCGAATGGCGCGCCATTCTCGTATGCCTCGACGTCGGCACTGAACTGAAACGTGGTTGCGGTGGCATTCATGCGTGTGCGGCAATTCACTCGGATGGACCAGCCTTCCCGCTCCATGGTGGCGCTCTGGACCAGCTCCGTCTGTGCCGACAGCGGGTCCGTTTCGATGATTCGGTATCGTTTCAGTATTGTGTAACCCACGTCGAGATCAATGTCTTCGATTCGTGCCAGTGAGGCGCCGCCGAATTCGCCCCCGTCGCTTTGGAGTGTATAGACCGTTTCGTTCGTGGTGAGGTCGATCTCGATTCCGCGCCGCATGGGGAGGTGGCGTAGCTTCGTGTGTGTGCTTGCCGGCGCGGCCTCGGGTGGCCCGAATGCGTGAAGTTCCCGATCCGCTTCCCGGGGCGGTCGAACCGGCAACTGCAGCGAGCTAACGCCGGTGCGGACGCTGAGCGTGACCAGCATCGGAGCAGGCCAGGCAATTGGCCAATAGCTCGTCGACAGCGCAACACGAAGCCGATGACCCGCGGGGAACGCATGAGCAATGTCGTTGAGCTTCAACTCGACACAGTACCATTCCTTGGAATCCAACGCTTCCGGCCTGTCGTGCCCCGAGTGGTGTGTGAGATTGAGTAATCCGTAGGTGACCCGGAGAACGGACCCGTCCGGGGCCACGTCCCCGAGACGGCACGCAATGAGCCCAATTTGGCAATCTACCTTGATCGTCAGACGAACCAGGGGAGCACCCAGGATTTCCAGGGACTCGGCCAATGGGGCACTGTCGAAGCATAGGGAGCCACCGTCGTCGGGTCGCTGGTCCGGCGGCATTTCGCCCTCGGACCCGAATCCGCACCACTCTCCCGAGCGAATGCCGGTTGTCTGGGGTGAGGAAAACGACAGTACTTGCGCTGGTTCCGGATCCCGATCCAGTCGATCTGGGTTCAAGAACAGCCTCTGCTGCTGGATGCGCGCGCTGGGCCATTGATCTTCGGCCACCCATCGGCCGGGCCACTCGGCATACTGCGGTCTGGGCGCGACGCTCTCCTGCATCCACACCCGGTACATGGGTTCGTCCATGATCCCGGTTTCACGGTGTTTCAGCCATTTGTCCCACCAGCGCACCGCCTCCTGTAGAAATCCGATCGCCGGCCCAGGTACTCCGTCCTGGGGGAAACAGTGGGCCCACGGGCCGACCAGACCCTTGCGGGGGCACGTCAGGCCACTCAGCAATCGGGGGATTGCATTGGAATAGCCGTCCGCCCAGCCGCCCACGGCGTATACGGGGCAGCGAATGGCTGCAAAGTCTTCACAAACAGAGCCATGACGCCAGAACTCGTCGCGCGACGGATGGCGCATCCACACGGCCGGAAACGGTTCCAATCCCTTGAGTCGACCGCGCCATAGGTCGCGCCACCCGTCACCCGCGATGTCGGGGTCTGGGGGCAATGCGCAGTTCATCATCAGAATGGAGCCCCACTGCAAGTTTTCGTTGAGCAGGCATCCACCCATATAATGTGCGTCATCAGCGTAGCGGTCATCCGTCGAGCAGAGCGTAATGATGGCTTTCAATTCCGGTGGCTGAAGCGCTGCGATCTGCAATGCATTGAAGCCGCCCCAAGAGATGCCCATCATCCCAATCTCGCCCGAACACCACGGCTGCGATGCTATCCAGGCCAATATTTCCAGAGCGTCTCGAAGCTCCTGGTGTGAGTACTCGTCGTGCAATACTCCGTCTGAATCCCCTGAGCCGCGAACGTCGACCCGAACGCTGCAATAGCCCTTCATGGCGAAGTACCGGTGTATCGGCTCGTCCCGGGCGCGCATGAAATCGCGTTTGCGGTATGGGATGTACTCGACAATGGCGGGCGTGGGAAACCTTTCCGCGTCGGCTGGTGTCCACACCCGCGCGGCGATTCGGCACCCGTCCGAGAGCCGGATCCACAGATTCTCAATTTCCGTTATCTGCTGAAGAATTGATTCGATTCCAGTGATTTTTTTTCGGAGCAGCCTGGAAAGCTATGGTCGATTCCGAGATTTCAGCGGTTGGTTACCCCAGTGAACTCAGGAGCGCACCGCCTCCAATCGACTCTTTTGGCCCCGGCGCGGTAGAAGCTTCTGGGCCGACCAAAAGCTCAACGCAAGCTTCTGACGTGCGGCCAGCCCCTTGTCGAGATCCCAGCAATTGACGATCGCCAATCGAAAACCACCGGGCGGCATGGAATGGTCCTTGGGTGGTCGATTCTCGTGGAAGGTGATCTGGACACTCGATATGCCGGGATCCGCTCGCAATTCTTCCAGAAGTGCCGGGGGCGGGTGATGGTACTGGATGCCGTGCGCGCCGAACAGGACGACGCTGAATCCATCGCGTCGCTCGGCTTCGGAGAATGCCCACCGCTTGTTGGCGTAGAGCTCTACCAGGGCGTCGACCCAGCCCTGCCCGTAGAGGTCCGGCCACTGATCGGCAAAGCGCAGGTGGACTTCGATTATCCGCGACCCAATGGTCTCGAAATTGACCATTCCGGTGTAACCTTTCAGGTGATTGCGGACCCAATCTCCACAATACGACTCGACCCGGGGCCGCGGCGCGGCCAGCACCGTCCAGTAATCGAACTTACCGCCGTCCAACGGCGCCCCGATCGCGTGCCGCCACCAGGCTGCCTCACCGTCCACCACCGCGAGATCGGAACTAACGTGTTCGCCCTCGAACAATGGCATCCACATGTGGCCGGGCCGTTGCACGTGCCGGTACTCCCTCTCGGATCGGATGATGCGGCTGCCCGCACCCATGCCTCGCATGTTGTAGATGGGCTTGCTGAACACGGGAAACGCTGGCGGTGTCAGCCCGTGCGGTGCGCACGCCAGATCCTGACTCTCTGCAACGGCGAGTTTGTTGTAGACCCACTTGTGCTGTGGGTACCACTCCCAGGCATCCCCGTCCTCGGTTGGAATTCGGACAGAATCCGGGCACTGCGAATTCTCGAAATACTGCATTCGCCATGGATCGGCTTCGCAAATTGGCACGTTTCTCCCCCATCCGAATCAGAGCGCGACCCAAGCGTCGCGGTACGACTCAGTATAGTCGGAGACGAAGCGGGGGGGCTCACTCGACTTTGTCACGGCGCTCCCACTGCGGACCCCCACGGGACTCAGGCAATACACGCCCCCGTGACCGGACATGATCCCGCTGCGCCCCCCAAGGGTAACGTCCAATCCGCTGGGGCAGTCTTCCAGTTCGCGCGCTTCGTCAAGCCAAATGTCGCACGAAATGCAGACTACACTCACAAGATCAGTGCCAACGGCCTGGAGGCATTCGATTCACCCGGATATCCGCCACGGGCGGACATCGGCACGCACATCCGTGTCCAGACGCACAGAGCCCGCCCGACATCAAACGGCTCCGTGTCCGTAAAGCATTTGGGGACACACGTTGTGACGGCAACTCCACGGTTTCTGGGCGTTTCGACCGATGCCATCCGACACGCGCTCTCTTCCCCCTATTTCCGGTGCCGTATCGCGGACTCGGGACTGGTCCGGATCAGAATCGGGAACGCATGCGGGTGCTGGAAGGGGCGGCGCGGCGTCGTAATTGTCGCGGTGTCGCAATGCGTTAACGGCGTGGTGAATCTGGCGAGCTATGCGGCCAGGGCGGCGCGCGCCAAACTACGCTTTCTGTTCGACTCGGGCCTGGAAGCGCCCGCCGTTCGGGCGCAGATGGGGCAGGATTGGCGGAAGGAACTCTCGGGAGGCGACATTGGCAGATGACCACCAGGAACTGTATTTCAGCGTCGATATCGAGGCGGACGGCCCCTGCCCCGGATTGCACTCGATGCTGTCGCTGGGCTGCGCGGCTTTTCGCGGCGATGGCCAGCTGGTTGGGTCCTTTTCGTCGAATCTGGTGCCATTGCCAGAGTCTCGGCCGCATCCCGTGACCGAAGCGTGGTGGGCGAAGCAATCCCGGGCCGCTTACGAAGCATGCCGGACGCAACCTCGACCCCCGGAGAGCGCCATCCCGGAATTCCTGCTCTGGGTTCAATCCACGACGCGAAACGCGTTACCCGTTTTCGTGGCCTGGCCGGTCGCCTTCGATTTTCCATTCGTCGATCATTACCTACGTCGATTCGCCGGCGCAAATCCTTTCGGATACAAAGCGCTGGATATTCAGAGCTTGGCCATGGGCGTACTCGGTGAGTCAGATTATTTGCGACTTCACAAGAGCCGCCTGCCGCGACACTGGATCCCAGACAAGCCTCATACTCACGTCGCCTTGGACGACGCCATCGAGCAGGGTGAGTTGTTCGTCAACATCTACCAGTCCCTTACCACCACAGGCCGGTGATTCGCCATCGAGGATTGGAGTGGCTTCCGGACAGCTCGGGCCAATCGACGCGTTGGTGGTCCGAAATGCTTGCGACGGGTTCCAACGCCCGTGCAGACATCATTTCCGATTCCAGTTCGGCCAGACGTCTGATGCGTTCTGCAGTGGGCGGGTGGGTGCGCAATATCGAGGGTTCGGGTACCCCCCTTCCCGGCATGAATAGCCGCTCCAGAATACGCCCTTGGATGTGCTCCATTTTTCCGAGGGCGCTGGAAAGAGCCCTCGGATCCCCTGTGATCTGTGCCGAGCCTGCGTCCGCGTCATACTCTCGCGTCCTCGACAGCGCGAGCTGAAGCAGTGCGCTCAGCGTTGGCGCGAAAATGAGTAGCGCAATGGTCCACCAGCTGATCATTTGCCCGGAGAACCACATGAGCGGGAGATTGATAAACACCAGGATGAGAC
>JBFGYN010000265.1:0-5736 GCA_041587415.1 Candidatus Competibacterales bacterium
GCACGACGCGGCCTGGTGCGCGATGGCGACCGTCACGAACCCAGAACTGCTCCGCGGGGTACACGAGGACTACATCCGTGCCGGGGCACGGGTGATTACCGCCAACACCTTCTCCACCAACCGAAACATGCTCGACCCGGCCGGATTGGGACCGCAATTCGAGGAGCTCAACCGTCGAGCCGTGGAACTCGCACGAGAGGCCCGCGATCGCACCGGCAGCGGCCGGCAAGTTGCGGTGGCAGGCTCCATGTCGCACCAGGTGCCTGTCCTGGGCGGCGCCGACGAGCGCGATGCGCAGGCAGTCCCCGCGCCCGATGTCGCCGAGGCGAACTTTCGAGAGATGGCGGAATTGTTGGCAGCCAGCGGGGTCGACCTGATACTGATGGAGATGATGTCGGATCCGGAGCTTGCCAGCCCGGCAATCGCAGCCGCGGTCGCGACCGGGTTGCCGGTGTGGGTGGGGTTCTCGGTGCGTGCGGGTGAATGCGCGGCACCGGTCGCCTACGCACGGCCGTCTCTAAGCGCAGCCGAGATGCTGGACACGATTTCACTCGACGGCGTCCGCGTGGCAGGGGTTATGCACAGCGACGTTGCCATGATCCCGCCGACGATCGAGCTGCTCCGGCACCGCTGGTCGGGGCCGCTAATGGCTTACCCGGACAGCGGATACTTCAAGATGCCGCACTGGCAATTTGTCGACATCATCCCGGTAGAGGACTTCCTTGCCCACAGCCAACAGTGGATCGCCACCGGTGTGCAGATCGTCGGCGGATGCTGCGGCCTCGGAGTCGAGCACATCAAAGCCCTGAGCGCCTCGGCGGGCGTCAAATAATCCTAATGGGGTCAGACACCATTTTCTAATCCTAATGGGGTCAGACACCATTTTCTGCCTTCCTCGGTCTGCCCAGACCCTTCGAGCCCGCACGCCGCCGCCCAAACGTTTCCACCTGCGCCTTGAACGCCGCATCACCCAGCGCCCAGCCCTTGTGCGTGCATTCGCGGATTTCGCTCAGGTCCCTGTCAGAGACAGCCGCCCGGAACAGTTCTCGATAGGCCTCTTGCCTCTCTGCAGCGGTGCGCCCTAAACGCAGATATTCCCCATGCGGCCTCAACCAGTCTGAGTTCAATTCTGACTCGCCGTAGGCATTGAAGTGAAAGCTCGACCACGGGTAGTCCTTGGGGTGCGCAACCATGGCGGCCCTAACCGGATTGAGTTCGATGTATCGCATGAGCGTGAGCAGATACTGCTCGCTGTCCACCACCGTTGCTCGGTATCGGCCTTCCCAAAGGGTGCCGCTGCGCCGGTAGGTGTCGTTGAAATACCGTACATATCGCCGGCCTGTAGACTGGAAGACCTTGCTGATGCTGTGCTCGAATTCCGGCGTTACCAGCAGATGCATGTGATTGGTCATCCAAACATAGGCGTGGATCGCCAGACCATGCTTCGTTGATGCCTCAACCAAGGCATCGCGAAAAAATCGATAGTCCGCATCTGAGGCAAAGATCAATTGCCGATTGTTGCCTCTTTGGATGACATGCTGGGGCTGACCGGGGATGACGTAGCGGGGAAGGCGGGCCATGGGCTGATTGCTTGGATCAAAGATAAAAGTTAGCAAAAGTTAACAAAAAATATCGTGTCTGACCCCATTACGGTGATCCCATTGTGTGAGAATGCAGGCGAGATTTCGGCCGTCCCGCACGGGAAAAGCACCGGAACCCGATCTCGTCCCGATCAATGGGGATGATCGCGTCAGACTGGTATCTTGAACAACGGGCTCCAATGGAATCGTCCAAGTGAACGGTCAACCGGACCATTGATCCGACGGCGCCGCATCGACCCATCAACGCGAGACACACGCCATGCTCATCCGCGCGGGTTACGACATCATCTTCGAGTATTCGCTTCCGACACCGGTCATCGCCATGCTGTACACCCATCCCTCCCATGCAGCGGCAATACGCCGGGGCGAATTGCTGCTCGTCGAGCCGCAGGTTCAGATAAGCGACTACATCGACAGTTTTGGCAACCGCTGTGCTCGCCTCATCGTGCCGGCCGGCCAGGTTCGGTTCTGGAATGAGACAGTAGTCGAGGACAGTGGCCGACCGGACCGACAGAATACCGGCGCCGAAGAGCATCAAATTCATGCCTTGCCCAACGACGCCCTGACGTTCCTGATCGCCAGCCGCTATTGCGAAGTGGACAAGATGCTGGACATCGCCTGGCAATTGTTCGGCACGATACCCAGGGGTTGGCTACGGGTCCAAGCAATCTGCGATTTTGTCAACCAACATCTCGAATTCGACTATCTTCAGGCGCGCAGTACCCGCACCGCGTACGAGGTTTATCAAGAGCGGGTGGGCGTGTGCCGCGATTTCACCCATCTGGCTGTCACCCTCTGCCGTTGTCTGAATATCCCCGCCCGGTATTGCACCGGCTATCTGGGCGACATCGGCGTGCCGCCGTCTCCGGATCCGATGGACTTCAGCGCGTGGTTCGAAGTTTATCTGAGCGGTGAGTGGCACGCTTTCGACGCACGCAACAACGCACCGCGAATTGGCCGCATATTGATGGCGCGCGGCCGCGATGCCGCTGACGTGGCGCTCCTGACGTCCTTCGGCCCGAGTCGCCTGGAGCGATTCACGGTTTGGACGGACGAGGCGATTGAGGAATCGGTAGTGCCTGCGCCGAGTCCACTCGAGGCACGACAGTCGTGACGGGTCTGCGCCCTTCCTGCCGGCGACCTGTGAGCGGCAGCTGCCTTCGTGTTCGTTCGATCTGCAAAATCCACTAAGGGGGTGCGAATCGCACCGCGTCGTTTCGTCACGCCGCTGAGCGTGGCGCGGTCGATCTGTGGCTTCGTCGGCGAGGCCAGCCTGACACAGGGCCGAAAACTGCTCCAACTGGCGGCGGTTGCCACCACCGTGCTGCTGGTTTCGGCGCGGCCAGCTACTTGGCGGCGCACCATTCGCAGACCACTGGCCAGCCAAATCGTCTCATCCGGTGTTGAGGCGATCGGAGTGACCGTGTTCCTCGCAGTGTCACTGGGCATTCTGCTCGTGGCGCAGTACCAACTCTGGCTCGGCAATGTCGTTCAGTCCAGATGGCTGGGTCCCATATTCATCGCAGTGGTCGTTCGCGAGCTAGGGCCGATCCTGGTAAATCTTGTCGTGATCGCGCGAAGCGGCGGTACCATGGCGGCGGAGCTGGCTCTGGTACACGTGATCGGAGAGGATCGCGTCGCGGAGGCGCAGGGGCTGGATCCGATCGGCTATTTCGTCGTCCCGCGCGTCGTCGCTCTCATGATCTCGGTATCCTGCCTGACATTGCTCCTCAACACCTGCGCATTGCTCACTGTTTACATCGTCGGCCAGTGGATTGGTGCAAAGACCGGATCGCTTCAGGAGTTCACACAGAGCGCAATCAGTGACCTCACGCTGGTCGACGTCATTGGCCTCACCCTCAAAGGCACCGTTCCACCCCTGCTCACTGGCTGCATTTGCTGTATCGAGGGCTTTGGCGCCAACGACACCACCGCCGAAGTACCGCACGCCGCACGGGTCGCTGTGCAGCGATCGGTGATCGCCCTGTTCACAGTCATCGCCTTTATATCCATCGGAGCGTACTTGTAGGATGCTCGGGAGGCGAGCCACCGGGCGTGGGCCGAAGTGAAATGAGCAGCACCGTTCTCGAGTTCCGGCAGGTGGCGGTGGAAGGGGGGCATCTGTACGACACCGCCATCTGGGCGGTTAGCTTCGCTCTGGGACGCGGCGAGCTCGCGCTGGTCTACCTGGAGGCAGGACACGTTCGCACACCGCTGGCAGATGCAGCGCAGGGGCTGGTCGAGCCGCTCCAGGGGAGTGTTCATTTTCTGGGAAAACAGTGGTCGTCACTTCCGTTCGCGGCCAGCCTCGCGGCGCGCGCGAGGATTGGACGGGTGTTCGAGGAGCCCGGCTGGATCAGCGAACTGGACATGGACGACAACATCACGTTGCAGCAGCAGCATCACTCGGACACCCCGCTGGCTGTCCTTCGGGACGAGGCCTCTGAACTGGCGCGGCGCTTCTCGCTGCCAGGGCTGCCGCTCGGCAAACCTTCCCGGATGCTCGCCCCGGACCTGCGCCGCGCCGCCTGTGTCCGCGCATTCCTCGGTGAGCCCGAGCTGCTCATACTCGAGCGGCCCACGACCGGTATTTATCCCGAGATCATGCCCGCGTTGATGGCGAGTGTGCGCGCCGCCCGTTCCCGGGGCGCAGCGGTACTGTGGATGACCGACAACACGGATGAACTACAGGATTCGGGCATCAATGCCACGATTCGCTGCACGATGACTGGATCGCAGATGAGCGTTCTTCGGGGAGGATAGATCATGCCAAAGCCGTTGAAAGTCAGGCGGGCAAACGAAATTGCCGGGCTGTTCGTTCTGCTGAGTCTGGTGATCGGGGTGGCGGCATTGTTTCTGGGCCCGCGGACGCAGCGTTGGTTCACACCGACCCGGACGATCTCGATTCACTTGCCGCCCGAGGGCTCACTGGGTCTGCGCAGAGGCGGCGACGTGCAGATCCTGGGTTCCGTCGTGGGCACCGTCGACGACATCATTGTTACCCAGGCCGGGGCCATGGAGGCCAAGGTCAGCATCCAGGGTAACTTCATCCGCTTCGTCCGCGAGGATTCACGTGCAATCATCCGCAAGCCGCTGGGAATTGGCGATGCCGAGATTGACATTACGCGGGGCTACGGCGCGCCGCTCCCTACGGTCGGCGCCTCCCTCGAAAGCGAGGCGGACAAGGCGCCCACGGCCATGATGGAGGACACGCTGGCGCTCCTTCGCGATGAAGCGTTGCCGACGATCAGAGAGTTGCGCGGCGCCATCTCGGAATTTACCGAACTCGCTTCGGAGCTTCGCGGGCAGCAGGCTGGAATAGCACAGGCGCTGCGACACGTGAACCAGGTGGGGACCCAGCTTGAGCAGGGCCACGGTCTGGCAGCAATGCTGATATCCGATCCCGAGCCCGCTGCCGAGCTACGGGCGGCGCTACCGAAGCTGCATACCGTACTTGACGAGATGTACGCGACGCTGCGTGGTGCGCGGGAACTCGCCGAGCATCTTCCAAAGGTCGGCGAAGACATGGAGGAAGCGATGAGAAATGCCCGCGTGACGTCCGCACACGCCCGAAGGCTTGTCGCCGCGCTGCCCGAGCTGGAACAGTCGGCCAGGCGCGCGGTGGACGCAACGCCGGGTGTGTTACTTCAGAGCCAGGAGACTTTGCACCAGATCCAGCGTCTGACCGAAGGCGTGCAACGGAGCTGGTTGGTGCGCGACTACATGGACGCACCACCGAGCGGCAATCGGCTCAGCAGTGAGCGGGTGGGTACAGACAGGTGAGCGTTCGGGGAGCGATCGCAAGCCACGGTTTTCCCGCTGTGCTCCTCTGCCTGACCGTCTCGTGTGCCGCCCCTCGCCATGAACCCGAAGTGCCGGCAGCGGCGGACCGAATAGCGCAGGGTTTCGACGTGGCTAGGCGAGCATACGAGCAAGGCGAGTTTGCACAGGCGCGGGCACTGTATCGCCAGGCACTGATGCGCGCCCGGGCGATCGACGACGCCGCGCTTGCAGCCGATGCCGCATACAATGTCGCCGTCAGCGAAATTGCACTCCAAAATTACGAAGCTGCCGATCGACTGCTCCATCAGGCCGCCTATGATGCGGCGCGCGCATCCACAGATATTGCCGAGCC
>JBFGYN010000266.1:0-5722 GCA_041587415.1 Candidatus Competibacterales bacterium
GCGCCCGCTCGGTGAGGGGCGATGATTCACTGGATCACCGCCCCTCGCCTCGCCCAGAGCGGCGCCAGGACGGCTGCGAATTCCGCCAGCATCCGGGGTCCCTGATGAAGTATCCGGGTTAGCCCGTACACACTTTTGTGCGGGAAATTTCAATTCAAGATCGATAAAGCGATCATCTGTCCAGGGTTCGCGCGACCCGACGAGCGATGCGGGCTGGAGCGTAGCAAGGCCGCTGGGCCGGCCATCGGCGCTTAGGATTTCAACATCTGCGACAGTGCGTCGATCTCGTCGGACGCCTCGTTGATCACGAAACTACTGGCACTCTCATCGATGCCAAGCCGCTTGAACGACGGCAGATCGTGGAGCTCGGGGTCACACTCACATTCACCGTCTGCGTCCTGGAACAACTGGCTCAACAGCTTCGAGGCAATTATCACGTCCGCTAGATCGGGGGCCTCCGTGCCGGGGCGATCCAGCACATCTTGTGCTTCCACTGCCACGGCAAGGGCATCCAGGTGCTCCCAGCTTTCGATGATCGCGCGCGCAATACCCGCATGCCAGTCCTCGAAGACCTGCTCCAGGGCTTTGCCGTCGTCCAGAAGTTCGGGGAAATTCGCCGAGCGCATGACGATATAGGTGCGGCCAAGATTGTGCAGCAATCCGGCCAGCAGAGCTTCATCCGGGCTGATGCTGGTAAATTTATTGGCTACCACGGAACTGATGGCCGCCACGCGCACAGACTGTTCCCACAGGGCATTCAGTGCACTGGCCTGTTTGGGCCCGGAGGAATCGATTGAGAGTTGATTCATTGCATAGGACATCGCGATGTTACGAACCAGCTCGAGCCCCATCCGCATGACTGCAGTCCGAACGTCGGTGATCGGTTTACTGCCTCGGGAAAGAAGGGCCGAATTGCCCGCCGTCAATATTCTGGCAGCCAAGGCGGGATCCGAGCTGACCAGCCGCGTCACGACGTCGATTGAGCACTCCGGGTCGTTCATGGCGGACCGAATTTTCGTGACAACGCTGGGGAGAGACGGAAGCTCGAGGGATCCAGTGGAAAGCTCCTTCGCCAATGCCTTGATAAACTCAAACCCCACATCCGCGTGTTGCTGCGCTACTTGCATCGTCTGGACACCTTCGTGATAGATTCGCTGATTCGTGACGTCAATTCGGGATCGGGCCCCTGACGCGGCCGGGCGACGAGGAGCCGATGAGTCCAACCCCCAGTGCGCTGAAAGAGCAGCCGACCAACGGGCGCTGCTGCTACTCCGGTACACGCAAGCAAATTTCTTGCCTGATACAAACAGCTCGCACGGGTTACGGTCCGCGTAGCGTCCATTCTTCGAGACCCCATTACGAGTCAGCATTGCGCACCGGGCTTGCCCGCATACTGCGGGAGACCGGACAAATCAGTGAGCACGCGATTACCCAAACTTGTCACTCCGAGCCCGAATTCGGGACGATAGGACGAACCGTTCATTCGGACTCGGCAAGCGCCCGGTCGATCAGTTCTGTCACGGCAGAATCCACGTCTAGGCCGCGCGTCCTCGCATAGCGGCGAACACGTTCGCGAAGGTTCTTCGGAAGATGCACACACAGGCGCGTCCGCCCCGCCGTGGATTTCCGCGTGCGTGGCGCCCGCCCCTGCAGTGTTGGATTCCTCACCATGATGTCTAGATCCGTGCCGGCTCAAAGAAGCCCTGAACTGACCGGAGTTTTCTCAGCCGGTCAGTCTCGGTGCGCGCTCACGAAGGTAGTCCAGACAACCCTGAAGGCTGGAGAGGCGGGTGGCATCGACGTCCGGAATGTCGACCCCGAGCCGTCCATGCAGCGCCGTGATGAAATTCAGGAAGTCAATGGAATCGATATCGAGTTGGTCCCGAAAACTCTGCTGCGGGTCGAGATTACCCAGTTCTTCTCCCGGGACAGCTTTCGCGAGCGCCTCGAGCACGGCGCGATTGATCTCTTCGTCGGTCATAGATTCTCCGGCTCCTGCAAAAGACGATCGACCTGTCTCAAGAACAGACCGCCGCGATGTCCGTCGCTCACCCTGTGGTCGGCCGCCAATGAGCCATGAATGACCCGCCGCGGAACTACCCGCTCGCCGAGCACCCACGGTCGGAGGACAGGCGTACCGAATCCCACTATCGCCACCTGCGGCGGGTATATGACGGGGTATACCCTGTCAACACTCAAATCGCCAAGGCTCGTTAACGTTATGGTCGGATCTGCGACTTCGGAACCACGAAGACCGCCGGAACGGGCCCGCTGAACCAGATCCCGTAGCGCCTGCATGAGCGAATCCAGGTCCATTCTATCGGCGTTGCGAATTGCGGGAGCGACTAGACCGCCTCCGCGCAGAGCAATGGCGACGCCCACATGAATCCGTTCGGCCGCCACGAACCTGCCCTGGCGCCTGTGACCATTCAGCTCTGGATAGTCTCGCAGAGCCGTCGCGATTCCCTTGACGAGCAGGACGACGTACAGAAGGCGTTCGGTGACACTCCGTTCAGCATTTTGAGACGCCAACCATTCCATTGCCGGCTCGAAGTGCATTTCGGTATCGAGGTAGTAGTGAGGAATCTCGCGTTTCGAACGGGTCATCGCAGAGGCGATCGTTTGGCGCATTGCATCGCCCGAGCCTGGCGAACTCACCGTAACCGCGCTCTCCACGTCTGCGAGCGTCACCGCACCGTCCGGGCCCGTTCCGGGCAATTCATCCAGAGGCACGCCGAGTTCCAAGGCCCGCTTTCTGGCCGCCGGACTGACCTTGCGTCGCCTTGCACCCCGATGTTCCAGGTTCTGCACACTTGAATCGATTGCCGGGCCCAAATCGGGCTGGTGCAGAGCCGGCTCGGGGCCAGACCCGACGCTTGCGGTCGGCGCTTCTTCCTCGCCACTCGGCTCGAGGGTGGCGAGCACGGCGCCGACGGGAACTTTGCTTCCCGGTTCAACGACCAAAGTGTCGATCACGCCGTCCTGAAATATCTCGACGTCGATGGCACCCTTGGTCGTCTCGACGACCGCCACGACGTCGCCACGCCGAACCGCATCGCCCGGATTGACGAGCCAACGGAGCAGCGTGCCGTCGTCCATGTCGGCACCGAGCGACGGCATTCGGTAATCAGCCATGGCTTGCGACCATCGCCTGCACCAGGGCCACGATTTTCTCAGTCTGAGGGAGCGCCGCCTGCTCCAGATGTTGTGCGTAGGGAATGGGAACTTCTTCGGTGCATATCCGAGCCACCGGCGAATCCAGATCGTAGAAGACCTGCTCCATGATGCGAGCACTGATTTCAGCCGATACGCTGCCGCTGCGCCACCCCTCGTCAACGACGACCGCCCGGTGAGTGCGGGCAACGGACTGCATGATGGTTGCGTCGTCCAGCGGCCTGAGGGAGCGCAGGTCGACCACTTCCGAGTGAATTTCCGCGCGTGCCAGTTGCTCGGCCGCGTCGAGCGTCTTGCCCAGACTTCCGCCATAGGTGATGAGGGTTACGTCGGCACCCTCGCGTCGGACGACGGCACGATCGATGTCGACGGGACCGGCATCACTCGGCAATTCTCCTTCCATATTGTAAAGCCCGGAGTGCTCGAAGATGAGAACAGGATCGGGGTCTTCGATTGCCGTGGCGAGCATGCCCCGGGCATCCTCCAACGTCGCCGGCGTCAGCACCCGAATGCCGGGAATGTGGGCGTACCAACCCTCCAGACTGTGGGAGTGCTGGGCGGCCAACTGACGGCCGGCACCCGTGGCCATTCGAATGACCAGTGGAATGCTGAACTGTCCGCCGGACATATGCCGGAGCGTGGCGGCTGTGTTGACGATCTGATCCATTGCCAGGAGGCTGAAATTGACCGTCATAATCTCCACGATCGGGCGCATTCCACCCAGCGCCGCACCGATTCCGGCGCCGACAAACGTCGATTCGGACAGTGGCGTGTCGCGGACCCGGTCCGGGCCGAATTCTGCCAGGAGCCCCTTTGTCACAGCGTAACAGCCGCCGTAGAGACCCACATCCTCACCCATAATGAAGACCCGCGGATCATCGTTCAGCGCTTGACGAATCCCCTCTCGTACGGCGTCCCGATAAGTCACTCGAACGGGATCGTTGCCCGGCACGCCATTGCTCACGATTGCGACCTCGGAGTGTAGACGTCACGGCCCAGATCGGAAATCGGCTCCCATGTCCCGGCCTCGGCGAATGCCACGGCGCGCGCAATCTCCTCGTCCACTTGGGAGTCCATGGCCACCAGATCGTCGTCACTCAGGTATCCGGCTTGCTCGAGACGTGTCTTGAGCGTCGCGATCGGACCTCGCGATTTCCAGGACTCGACTTCGGCCTTGTCTCTGTAGAGTTCGGGATCGAACATGGAATGGGCGCGAAAACGGTAAGTCCGGAGTTCCAGAAATTGCGGGCCTTCGCCCATGCGGGCCCGCTCCACCGCGCCCCTCGCGGCATTCTCGACCGCGACCACGTCCATGCCGTCCACCTGCTCCGAGCGTAGGCCGTACGATCCAGCCTTGAGGTGGATATCCACCTGGGACTCCGAGCGAGTCAGAGCAGTTCCCATGGCATAGAGATTGTTCTCGCAGAGGAAAACGACCGGAAGAGACCACAGGGTGGCGAGATTCAGGGATTCGTGGAACTCGCCTTCGGCGGCAGCGCCTTCGCCGAAAAAACACGCGGTCACCAGTGGCCGCTTCTGCATCGCGTCAGCCAGTGCAAGACCGACCGCAACTGGCAGTCCACCAGCGACGATTGCGTGCCCGCCATAGAAACGGGTCGCCGCGTCGAACAAGTGCATGGAACCGCCCCGGCCCCGGCTGCAGCCCTCCTGCTTTCCGTACATTTCCGCCATGATGGTATCCATCGCCACCCCACGCGCCAGCGCATGGCCATGCTCACGATAGGTCGCGACCACGGCGTCCGCCGGGCTCAGCGCCGCCATGACGCCCACCGCGATGGCTTCCTCGCCGATATAAAGGTGCAGAAATCCACGGATCTTGGTAGCGCTGTAGAGTTCGGCGCATTTCTCCTCGAAACGTCGAATGCGGATCATGCCGCGAAGCAACTCCATCACATGCTCGCTGGGCGCGCCGTCTAGGAGCGTGTCGGCGGTCGTCATTGCTCGCTCTCCAGGGTGGAGATGTCACCTTCCGGAAGTCCCAGCTCCCGCGCTTTCAACAAACGGCGCATGATTTTTCCGGAGCGTGTTTTCGGCAGGCCCGGGCGAAACTCCAGTTCCTTGGGCGCCACGGCGACGCCCAACCGCTTTCGAGCAAAACCGAGAATTTCTCGCCGCAACGCCTCGCTTGGGTCGTAGCCGGGCTTCAGGGCGACGAAAACTTTCACGACTTCCATGGCCACGGTATCCGGTTTGCCGATGGCACCTGCCTCCGCAACGGATGGGTGCTCCATGAGTGCGCTCTCGACCTCGAATGGTCCGATGAGATGCCCGGCTGACTTGATCACGTCGTCGGAGCGCCCGATGAACCAGAAATACCCCTCGTCGTCACGCATTGCGAGGTCGCCGGAAAGGTACCAGTCCCCGGCAAAGCACGCTCGGTAGCGCTGTTCCTCGCCGAGATAGCCGCGAAACATGGACGGCCACCCGGGCCGCAAAGCCAGTTCCCCGTGAATTCCCGGCTCTTCCAGTACTTCCACTGCTGCCCCTCGCCGGCGCACGATAGCCGCTTCGATACCCGGCATCGGAC
>JBFGYN010000267.1:0-5702 GCA_041587415.1 Candidatus Competibacterales bacterium
CCGTGGACCGTGCCGCGGGCCTGCCGATCATGCTCTACAACTATCCGGCGCGAATGGGCGTCATGATGCGGGCGGAATTTTTCGACATCGTGGGCCGCAGCGCGAACTTTTGTGCCATCAAGGAGTCCAGCGGGGCTATCGACCAACTGCACCTCTTGGCGCGGGACTACCCGAATATCCAGCTCGGCTGCGGCGTGGACGATCAGGCCCTGGAGTTCTTCGCGTGGGGCGCCCGCAGCTGGATCTGCGCCGGATCCAACTTCCTGCCCAAGGAGCACATCGCACTCTTCGAGGCCTGCGTGATCGATGGCGACTTCGGAGCCGGTCGCCGCATCATGTCAGCCATGCTGCCGCTCATGAGGGTGCTCGAACAGGGCGGAAAGTTCGTGCAGTCCATCAAGTTCGGCTGTGAGCTGGCGGGCCTGCCAGGGGGCCCCGTCCGACGTCCCCTCGACAACCTCGACCAGTCCGAGAAGCGCGAGCTGGAGCAAGTGATCGGAACGCTGCGCGAGAGCATCGCCGATTTGACCGACTCCGCTGCGGTCTGCCGGTGACCGATCTGCTGATACTCGGTGAACTGCCCGCACTGGATCAGACCACCCAGCTCGAGACTGTGTGGATCGATCTGGGAGACCGCGAGCTCGATAGCGGTATCGGCTGACCGCAATGACGGTTCTCAAGACCACGGCCGTGCCCGCCGACCTGGGAGGCAGCGGCTGGTACGAGATCCTGCCGAAGGCTCGCGAGTATCCGCCATTGGCCTCGGAGATCCACGCCGAATGGCTGGTTGTCGGCGCCGGTTTCGCCGGTCTGGCTGCCGCGATGCGCCTAGCGCGCCACGCGCCGGGGGATCGTATCGTGGTGCTCGACGCCCAGCGCATCGCTTGGGGGGCGGCGGGTCGAAACTCCGGATTCATGATCGATCTTCCCCACGAGCTCAACAGCGAGAACTACACCGGCGCCCGACAAAAAGACTTACAACAGATCGCCCAGAACCGCGTGGCAATCGAGTTCGTCCGCGCCGCGGCGGAGGAGTTCGGCCTGGACAGCCAGCTCTCGCCAATCGGCAAGATCCATGGTGCGGCGGACGAGACTGGCGTGCGGGCGCTGGGCAGGTTCTCCCGTCATCTGACGGGTCTGGGCGAGCGCTGGAGCAGCCTCGACCGCGATGACATGCGGCGCATTACCGGCAGCGCCTTCTTCCGGGGCGGGATCCACACGCCCGGTGCGCTGCTGATTCAGCCCGCCGCCTACATCGTCGGACTCGCACAAGGGCTATCCGAGCGCTACGGCGTCACCATTCACGAGCAGACTCCCGTGCTCGAGTTGAGCACGGGGGCGATTTCCGTTGCCAGGACCCCCAAGGGTTCGGTCACGGCTCCTCGCGTGATCCTGGCCGTCAACGGACACATCGAGTCGCTGGGCCTGTTCAAGCATCGCCTGATGCACATTTTCACCTACGCGAGCATGACCCGGGCGCTGAGCAAAGACGAGCAAGGAAGGCTCGGGGGTGAATCCGAATGGGGCCTGATTCCCGCCCACCCGATGGGCAGCACCCTGCGACGCCTTCGGTGCGCTCGGCTGCTGGTGCGTAACACTTTCACCTGGAATCCGGACATGCGAACCGGTGAGGACCAGGTCCGCAAGGTGGGGCGCGTTCACCTCCGCAGCTTCGAAGCACGGTTTCCGATGCTTCCGAACGTGGAAATGGAATACCGCTGGGGCGGTCACTTGTGCCTCTCTCGCAACTCGGTTCCCGCCTTCGGCGAGGTGGCCGAGGGCGTGTTTGCCGCCGCCTGCCAGAATGGCCTGGGAACGACTAAGGGCACGCTGTCCGGAATGCTCGCCGCCGATCTGGCTTGCGGGGTGGCGAGTGAGACTCTTCGCCAGTGGCGCTCTCAGGATGCACCGCAAAATCTCTTGCCCGAGCCACTGATGAGCCTCGGTGCACGCGCCTACCTCAGGTGGGTACAGCATCGTGCCGGCCTCGACTTGTAGGGCAACCCGATCATGACCGAACGACGACCGGTTCGACGCGCAAGGGCGGACGAACGGCCAGAAGAGCCGGAGCACGCGTGACCACCATGCTGCCGCCGCTCGAAATCCTATTCTCCGAGCAGGTGCAACGCGTTCATCGGGCATCCCTCCCGATCCTGGAAAAAGTCGGTGTCGAGTTCCGTGACCCGATCGCGCTTCAGCAATGGAATAGCGCAGGTGCCCGGCTGGCCCAGATATTTCACCAGGCTCCCGGATGAGAGTGCGATTGTGGCGGCTCCGAGCACCCGCGCAATCCAATGCGAAGCGCGCACCTCGGCAGGCAACGAGCCCACCTTCCTGCCCATGACCGGTGCCCCTTACCCGCACGATCTGAACGACATTTTGAAAGGCAGAGCAAAGCCCAGAGATCAGGGGCGTGTCGATAATGGACTCAGTCCTGCAACTGATCCCATACTTCGAGATCGCGCTCCGCGGTCCAGATACGGGGCCAATCGATGCCGTCGAGCTCGTCCCACAGGCGTTGTACATCGAAGGGCAGGCAGTGCTCGAAAATCGGCCATTGACCGAACTTCGGGCCCAAATGGGCGTGGGTCGCTTCGAACGCCTGCTTCAGCGTCCCTCCGGCACGGTATACCTCACCAACCTTCTCGATCATGCCGAGGAGAAAACCACGAGTCTGCTCAATCGCTGCGTCGACGCCGTCTCGACCTCTGGCGACGGCACCTCTCCCACCGACGACGGCCTCGGCCTCGAGGGCTTTCACCCGATCCAGCGTTCCGGTGGACCAGTCCATGTGAAAGGCGTCGCCGGTGTAGAGTGCGGCCTCTGCCTCGATCAAATCGCCGGCAAACAAGATTTTGGGTTTCGGCAGCCACGCAATGATGTCGCCGGCCGTGTGACCGCGACCGCAGTATTGGAGCACCAGGTTGCCGCGATCGCCACCCAACGGAATTTCGAGGCGGTCGTTGAAAACGATGTCCGGATGGGTCAGACCCGGTATCCCTTCGGGCTCCCGAAACAGGCGCGGCATTCTGCCATACTCGCTATCCCAATCCTCCTTGCCGCGTTCTTCGATGAGGTACTTGGTTTTTTCGTGGGCGATGATGGATTCTGCATTGAATGCAGAGGCACCGAGCACCCGCACGGCGTGATAGTGGGAGAGCACCAGGTACTTGATCGGTTTGTCCGTATGCTCGCGAAGCTTCTCCAGCCAGTCGCGGGCAGCTTTCGGCGTCGCCCTTGCCTCGAAGGCGACGAGAAAGTCTTCCGCCTCGATCGCACCAACGTTCGGATCGCCTTCGGCGGTCAGGGCGTAAACCCCATCGGCCAGCACTTCCAGAGTTTCGGTTTTCTCGCCGAGGTCGGCGGACGAGGCAAACGCTTTCTTCGACATGGCTACTCTTCACCTTTCATCATGAGCGCGAAACGTAGGGTCTCGCTCGATTCGCAAGCACTGCCACGGCGAAATCAACGAGGTTGGGGGCGACGCCGGGACGTCCGGCTCGCGGCGCATTCGAGCGCCTCGCGAAGCACCCGCATGTCACCAATGTGATTCGCCAGGATCAGCACCAGTTTGGCGTTGAGTTTTTGGCTCTCATCCTCGGAGAGGTCCGCGTGCAGGTCGATCAACTCCTGATAGAAGTCGTCAGGATTTTCGATCCGCAGCTCGGTTCTCAAATTCTCGAATTCGACGGTCATCTGCAGTATCTCCAGATTTCCCCCGTGGCGCGCAATACGCAAGGTGCAAAGGCGGCAGGTGGCAACGCCGACCGTCCGGTCAGCCCTGCGCCGTTGCCTTCAGCGCCGCCCGCTTGACCTTGTCGGCCACAAAGGTTCGCCAACGGCCAGCCACGTGCTGATCTGGCCTGATCAAATAAAAGGTTCCCGGCTTCCCATCGTAGTGCTTGAACACGAGCCCCTTTTTGTCCACCACAACCTCCGGATTTCCGCGTCCGTCACCCGGTTGCACGGTAACGACCTGAATAGGAATAGCGGAGTCGGACAATTCCCTGGCGTTGCGGAAGGTTTCGCCTTCCGCGGCAAAATAGAGACCCGTGAACTTCCAGCCCAAGCTTTCGAGCAGCCAGGCAGCCCGGCCATCTTTTCGAACCGGTGCATCGACGCACGAAGTGCCCGGGCGCTGCTTGGGTGTGAATTCGTCGACATCGGCCGTGTTCAGAGGAGAGGCGTCCAACACACACGGTACCGAAAGGCGCCCGCTATTGACGAACGAGCGGGCAAATTCCACGTCACGGGCCAACTCCAGGCAAGCGTCGCGAAACGCCGTGCTGACTTTCGATTTTGGCGTCATGAAGTCGGTGCTGCGGGAGGAGTTACGGACATTCTCGTTCGCACCGTGAATCCTCTCGTCGTCGTAGGTATCGATCAGCTCGCGCGGTGCCAATCCTTTGAGCACAAACGCGATCTTCCAAATCAGATTGTCCTCATCTTGGAGGCCACCATTGGCACCCCGGGCGCCAAACGGTGAGACCAGGTGCGCCGCATCGCCTGCGAAGATCACGCGATTGTGAACGAACTTGTTCATTTTCAGGCAAGCGAAGGTATAGATGCTCACCCATTCGTACTCGAAATCGACATCCGGACCGATAAAAGCACGGACCTTCTTGTCGACGTTCTCCGGCTTCATTGCCTCGTCACGGTCGATGTGCCACCCAAGCTGAAAATCCAGCCGCCAAACGTCGTCCGGTTGTCGATGCATCAGCGAGGTCTGACCGCGATTGAAGGGCGGGTCGAACCAGAAACGCCTCTCCGCGGGAAAGTCCGCTTTCATGCGCACGTCGGCGATGAGGAAGCTGTCCTCGAAAATTCTTCCCTCGAACGCTAGGCCGAGCAGCCCGCGGATGGCGCTACGGTGGCCATCGGCCGCGATGAGATATTCGCAGGTCACCTTATATATCCCTGCCGGGGTCTTTACCGTAACCGTCACCTTGTCGGGCTCATTGTCGACGGCAATCACCTCGTTCTGCCAGCGAATTTCGGCGAGATCGAGGCTGTCGATTTTTTCGATGAAGTACTCCTCCGTATAGAATTGCTGCAGATTGATGAACCCCGGCATTTTCTGCTCTTTGTCCGGCAGCAAATCGAACGTGTAGACCGGCTCTCGGTCGTCACCGACATAGACCTTGCCGATATTCCAGGTCACGCCCTTATTCAGCATTCGCTCGCCGGTACCCAATCGATCGCAGATATCCAACGTCCGCTTCGCCCAGCAAATGGCGCGACTGCCATCGCTGACCGTATTCGAGCGTTCCAAGATCAATGACGGGATTCCGTGTCCCGCGAGGTCGATGGCGGATGCCAGCCCAACGGGCCCTCCACCCACAATGACCACGGGGTAATGGAGCACTTCGCCCGAATCGATTGCCTCGGGCTTCACGAAATCGTAGGTCTCGCGCGCTTGCTTGGCCTTGGCGGCAGCCGGACCCAGATCGGGGTATTTTCCTGACATTCGCGTCGATCCTCTGCTTCTAACCCACGTCCAGTAGCCGGTTCGCGTGTGCGCGCGCGAACGCAGCCAAAGCATGAGACCGATTTGCGATGCGACTCGCTGACATGCGAGTCGATTTGGCTGCTCTCACTGGCTAACCCGGATACTTCATCAGGGACCCCGGATGCTGGCGGAATTCGCAGCCGTCCTGGCGCCGCTCTGGGCGAGGCGAGGGGCGGTGATCCAGTGAATCATC
>JBFGYN010000268.1:0-5675 GCA_041587415.1 Candidatus Competibacterales bacterium
CGTCGCAGCCGGTGGTGCGGCAACGGTCCGGGTGGTCCCTGTTCGAGTCGATCACGGTACGCCGATACGAGCACAGCCACGGGATCGAATCGTCTGGCAACGGGCGTTCGCGAGCTCACCACACTCCCTCGCATCCCCGCCCGGCAAAGGTATGACGCATTGACATTGCCACGATTTGCGATCGTGGGGCACCCAAACAAGGGGAAGTCGAGTCTGGTGGCGACGCTCGCCCAGGACGATACGGTTCCCGTCGCCGCGGAGTCGGGTACTACCCGTCGCGCCGTCCACTATCCCATGCGTGTCAACGGCACTGCGCTCTACGAGCTGATCGATACGCCCGGGTTCCAGCGTGCGCGCAAAGCTCTGAACTGGTTGCGTCATGCTGCCTCCACCGCTGCGGAGCGGCCCATGGCGGTACGTCGTTTCGTGACAGCTCATCGGGACGATCCGGAATTTCATGCGGAGGTCGGTCTCCTTGCACCCATCGTCGACGGCGCAGGCATCATCTATGTTGTGGACGGCGCGGTACCCTATGGCCCTGAGTACGAGCCGGAAATGGAAATCTTGCGCTGGTCCGGCAACCATAGTCTCGCCGTGATAAATGCCATTGGCGAACCGCGGCACGTGAGTGAATGGCGTAATGCCCTGGGGCAGTATTTCCGGGTCGTAAGAGAAGTCAATGTGCTTTCGGCGCCCTTGGAGCAGCGGCTCGACCTGTTGAGGGCGTTCGGGGAGATGGACCCGGACTGGCGTCCCGCCTTGCAAAATGCCATCGATGCTCTGTTGCGGGAACGCGATTCGGCGCATACCCGGTCTGCGCGCATCATCGCCGAGTTGATCTCCGATGCCTTGGTCACCGCTCCCGAACTCCGGCTTGCCCCTGGAATGGAGCCCGAAAGAGCGCGTCGGGAGCTGGAGGATGTCTACCGCGCGAGGTTGCGGGAACTCGAGCGCCGCGCGCGTGACCGGGTCGAGCAGACGTACCATCATACGGAGTTGACGCGGAACGAAATGGACCTGGAAATCGTCGATACCGATCTCTTCGAGCAGCGAACCTGGGAGCTGTTCGGTCTCAGCCGTAAAGGTCTCGCTACTCTGGGTGCGTCGGGTGGGGCTGCAGCCGGCGCCGGCATTGACGCTGCCCTCGGCGGTGCCTCGCTGTTGCTCGGAACCTTCGTGGGTGCCGTGACCGGCGGTGCCGCAGCCTGGCTCGCTTCCGACCGTTTGGCCGACGTCGAGCACAGGCATCTGCCTTTCGGTGATCAGGTCTTGCAGATCCGAGCGGGCGCCAATCGTAATCTCCCATTCGTACTGCTCGGGCGTGCCCGGGTGCACCATTCCATCGTCTCCAGGCGCAACCACGGGCGCCGGGAGGCTCTGGTCGTGGAAGAGGGTGCGGGAGCGTTCAATCCGTTGACGGCAGCACAGCGGTCGCACTTCGGGAAGCTTTTCGGACAAATCGCGCGGAGCGCGTCGGAATCCCGCGAGGCGTTGATCCGTCAGCTGTCCGGCGCCGTCGAGGAATTGTTGAATGGACCCTGACCCAGCTTTCGATAGGCCGGGAATCAGGCGCGATTGCTCGAGGCGTCGATGGAATCGCAGGAGTCGTCATCCGTCTCTCCAGCCTCGTCCACCAGGTCCTGCGGCAGTGCTTTTCGTGCGCTCACTCCCATTTCCCGTAGCTTTTCGGTTTGACGAATCAGATTTCCCGGTCCGGAAACGAGACGATTTCGGGCTATTTCGTAGTTCTCCTCTGCTTTCTTCAATCCTTCCCCCACACCGTCCAGGGCCTCTACAAAACCGACGAACTTGTCATAGAGCAGGCCTGCGCGATCGACGACTCGCTCCACGTTCTGGCTTTGGTGTTCGTATTGCCAGACTCGCTCGATGGTTTTCAGGACTGCCAGCAGCGTCGTGGCACAGACAGGAATGACGCGCTTTTCCATTGCCTGGCTCACCAGCCCCGGCTCCGCCTGCATTACGGCGAAGTATGCTGGCTCGATGGGCACCCACATCAACGTATAGTCGAGACTGCGAATCTGCCGCGCATGGTCGTAGCGCTTCTCCGCCAGTGCGTCCATATGCCGGCGTACGGATTGGACGTGTGCTTTGAGGTGGGCCGCGCGCTGCTCCGGATTTTCCGAGTTCGCGTACCGCTCGTAGGCGGTAAGCGACACTTTCGAATCGAGCACAACGTCCCGTTTGTCCGGAAGGTGAAGGATCACGTCCGGGCGCATTCGCCTGCCTTGCTCGTCGGTTACCGTTGATTGGATCTCGTACTCGACGCCGCGCCGCAGACCGGATTGTTCCAGCAGCCGCTCCAATACCAGCTCTCCCCAGTCGCCCTGCGTCTTGCTGTCACCCCGCAACGCTTGGGTGAGGGCGTTCGTTTCGGTGACGATGCGCTCGATTTCCTTTCCCAGTGTGTGTCGTTCCTTGCTGGCCTCCCGAACGTCGCGGTGTAGCCCGTCGATTTGCTCTCGGAATGGTTTCAACAGGCTGGTAATTTGCTCGGCGCTGGAGCGGCGAAAGGAGTCCGATTTCGTGTTGAAAATGCGGTTGGCCATATTCTCGAATTGTTGCGTGAGTTGGCGCTCAGCGTCCTTTACCAGTTCGAGCTGCCCGTCGAGCGCCTTACGACGTTCGTGGAATTCGATGGTTTGTTTGTCGAGATCGGACCGGAGCGCGGTGTTCGTCTCCCTGAGCGTCTCGAGCTCGTTTCGGGCCCGGTCGCGTTCGGCCGCGATTTCGCTGATTCGCCCCAGTCTTGCCTGTGCCGAGGACTCCATCGACGCATTGCGGGCGAGAAGCTCCTGGTGTGCGTGGTCCAACTCTGCCAGGCGGCTGCGGAGCTCGTCCAGCTGAGAGCGGAGCTCGGGGATTTGATCGAGCATGGCGCTCTTGCGTGCGACATCCAGTCTCAAATCGTCGCGATCGTCGGTGAGGAACTCGGTACGTGCCTCCAGTTTCTCGCTTTCACTCGCGAGTTCGCGCACGCGCTGGTGAACGAGTTCCAGCTCATGGTTGCTTATGGCCCGGACGGCATTCGTTTCGATCCGTGCGCTTTTCGACCGGAGCCACCAGCCGAGTGCGAGGCCCACGAAAAGCGCTGCGAGTGCTGTGACGGTGAGTGGCGAGTCCACGGACTGCGCCCATGCCTCGAACATCCCACCTGCGGTCCGCAGGGTCCCATCGGGTGTTTCGTTCATTGCGTGCGGTTGCCCGTGCCCGACTGCGTTCTGCGGAGCATAGCGGTGATCGAGCCTCCAGACACCCTGAAAGACCGGCCTTGGCTAAGTGAGCTAGGTGTTGGGGGCTGGAGATTCCACAGCAGCAGGAAATTCAGTGTCCCCGCTCTCCTGCTGTCGTCGCCACATTTCGGCGTAGTGACCCCCATGGCTCAGAAGTTCCAGATGACGGCCACGTTCGATCACGTGGCCACCTTCCAGCACCAGAATCTCGTGCGCATCGACGATCGTGGAGAGCCGGTGCGCGATAGAGATGGTTGTCCGACCGCGGGCGAGTTCCCGCAAATTTGCTTGAATTTCCCGCTCGGTCCCGGAATCCAATGCCGATGTAGCCTCATCCAGGATCAGGATACAGGGGTCCTTTAGGATTGTCCGGGCAATTGCAACCCGCTGCTTTTCGCCTCCCGACAGTTTCAGGCCGCGTTCGCCGACGACTGTTTCGTAACCATCCGGTAGGCTCACTATGAAATCGTGGATGTGGGCAAGGCGCGCCGCCCCTTCTACCTCTGCGGGTGTGGAGCCTGGGCGGCCATAGCAGATGTTGTAATAGATGGAGTCGTTGAATAGCACCGTGTCCTGGGGGACGATTCCGATCGCAGCACGCAGTGAATCCTGTGTGACGGTCCTGATGTCCTGCCCGTCGACGCGGACCGATCCGCCGGCCACGTCGTAAAATCGATAGAGCAAACGGCTAAGGGTGGATTTTCCGGAGCCTGACGGGCCGACGATGGCCAAGGTGTTGCCCTCCGGAACCGTAAAGGACACGTCATCGAGCACCGTTCTGCGCCGGTCGTAGGCAAAGGATACGCGGTCGAGCTCGACTCGCCCGCCCCGGACTTTCAGCGGCTGCGCGTCCGGTGCATCCACTACCTCCGTCACCTCTTGCAGCAGATTGAACATCCGTTCGATGTCGATGAGCGCCTGCTTTATCTCTCGATAGACGAATCCGAAGAAGTTCAGGGGCTGGTAGAGCTGCATGAGATAGGTGTTGGCCAGCACGAAGCTGCCCAAGGTCATGGCCCCCGTCACGATGCCTTGCCCCGTCATCAGCATGACACCGGTCAACCCCAACGAGATGATGATTGCTTGACCGATGTTCAGCAGAGCGAGCGACGTGTGGCTCTTTACGGACGCTCGTTCGTAAGCTTTGAGTGAAATGTCGTAACGTCTAGCCTCGTGCTCTTCATTCCCGAAGTATTTGACGGTCTCGAAATTGAGAAGGCTGTCGATCGCCCGTGTGTTGGCCTTGGCGTCCTCCTCGTTCATTTCACGCCGAAACTTGAGCCGCCATTCGGTCACAACCAGCGTGTAGCCGATGTAGATGGCTACGGTCACCAGCGTCACGAGCGCCACGCGGATGTCCAATGCCTGCCACAGAATGAAGAAGACCAGGGTAATTTCAATGAGTGTCGGGATGACGTTGAACAAGCTAAAGCGCAGTAGCACCTCGATGGCCCGCGTGCCGCGCTCCACCTCCCGAGTGAGTCCACCGGTCTGGCGCCCAATGTGAAATCGCATGGACAAGCGATGCAAGTGTCGAAATACTTGCAACGCCACCGTTCGGATGGCGCGTTGCCCGACTTTGGCAAACAGTGCGTCACGGATTTCGGCAAAGGCCAGCGAACGGACGCGGGCCGCACCATATTTAAGAATCAACGTGACCGGCAAGGCCAGCTTTCCGTCGACGGCTCCGCCGGAAAGCTGGTCGACTGCGCGGCTGTAATAAATGGGAACGAAGACCAAAGCCACCTTGGCCGCCACCAGACTGGTCATCGCCAGTACGACTCGGACTCGAAGGTGCACGTTATCGCTTGGCCACAGATAGGGTAGCAACCTGCGGAGTGCCTCGAGGCCGCCGCTCGGTGTCCTGGATTGCAGGATTTCCATCGAATTCGCGTACCTTGTCGAGCCGGATGGAGTTGTACGATGCATTGTAGGCCCCTCGCCGGGCGCGAGAGAAAATTGCATCCGTCGCGATGCCGTCACTGTCCTTGCCGGGTACATCCGAGGAAAATAGTCCCAGCAGGTCTACACTCACGGCCCACCGGCGCTATAGTTGCGCATAGGCAGTGAATCACACACAGCAGTGAAATCCGACTCGATTACCGTATTCGGTGGCACCGGATTCCTCGGGCACTTCATCGCCCGCGCCTTGGTCGGACGTGGCTACCGGGTTCGCGTGGCCGCCCGTCACCCGGAGCAGATGCTCAAGGGGGTTACCCCGATTCAAGCGGACGTGCGGGACGAAGAATCCACATGTGCCGCGATCGAAGGTGCGCGCGCAGTGGTGAACGCGGTTGGCCTGTACGTGGAGAGGCGAGGCGCCACATTTCAGTCTGTGCACGTGGAAGGCGCAGAGCGAATCGCACGCATTGCGCAGTCAATGGGCGCCGAGCGTTTGGTGCATGTATCCGGAATTGGTGCAGA
>JBFGYN010000269.1:0-5626 GCA_041587415.1 Candidatus Competibacterales bacterium
CACGGCTACTATCTGGAAGACTTGGAGATTGGCACGACGGGCACCTATGCGCGGACGGTGAGCGATGCCGACATAACCCTGTTTGCCGGTCTAACCGGAGACGACAATCCGGTGCACTTCAATGAGGAGTTCGCCCGCAGCACACCGCTCAAAGGGCGGGTCGCTCAGGGTATGTTGACGGCTTGTTTCATCGCTGGGGCCGGATCCCGCTGCCCTGGGGCAGGCGCTATCTATTTGGAGCAGACGGTGCGATTCACCGCCCCAGTACGGCCGGGCGACACAGTGGTTGCGACAGTTACGGTCAAGAATATCGAGCATGAACGCCGGCGTGTCACGACCCAAACCACGTGCCGAGTCGGCGACAAGGTGGTGCTCGAGGGCGAAGGTACGTTCCTTGTCGATTCCAAGGCTCGTTCGGCGTGACATCGGCCCATATGCCATTTGTCGGTCGATTCCGGTGGACGTTTCGAGAACTCTGATCAACTAAGCGTCCGCGTCGGATAAAGCTGCACTCGAAAATCTGAAGCGGAGACCATTGCCATGACTACCTACAGTGCGCCCGTACGCGACATGCAGTTCGTCATAAACGAACTGGCAGAGCTGGACGCCATCGCCCAACTGCCGGGCTTCGGGGAAGCCACGCCGGATCTGGTCGAGGCCGTGTTGGAAGAGGGCTCCAAGCTTGCTGGCGAGGTACTCGCGCCACTCAACAAAATCGGAGATCAGCAGGGCAGCTCGATTCGGGACGGCGTGGTGCGCGTTGCCGATGGATTTGGCAGCGCCTACGCAAAGTTCGTGGAAGGCGGCTGGACCAGCATCAAGTTTCCACCAGAAATCGGCGGCCAGGGAATGCCGAGCTTGTTGGCGACCGCTCTGGAAGAGATGTGGCAATCGGCGAACATGTCGCTCGCCCTTTGCCCCATGCTGACTCAGGGCGCCATCGACGCAATTCTCATCCACGGAACTGATCAGCAGAAGGCTCTGTACCTGGAGAGAATGGTGTCGGGGGAGTGGACCGGCACCATGAATCTTACCGAATCGCAGGCAGGATCGGACCTCGCGGCCGTGCGAACTCGCGCTGTCCCGAACGGCGACCACTATTTGATCAGCGGTCAAAAGATCTTCATCACCTGGGGCGACCATGATGTTGCCGACAACATCGTACATCTCGTGTTAGCGCGGACGCCGGACGCACCGGAGGGCGTGAAGGGTATTTCCATGTTCATCGTGCCGAAATTTCTGGTCAATCCAGATGGCTCGCTCGGAGCACGAAACGACGTTCATCCGGTGTCCGTCGAGCACAAGCTGGGAATTCACGGAAGCCCGACCTGCGTCATGGGTTTTGGTGACAAAGGGGGTGCGGTCGGCTATCTGGTGGGCGAAGAGGGGCAGGGTCTGGTCTACATGTTTACCATGATGAACCGCGCTCGATTGGCTGTGGGGCTGCAGGGACTGTCCATATCGGAGCGAGCCTATCAGCAGGCACGGGGCTATGCTCTGGACCGAGTCCAGGGAAATGCCGCGGGCGAGAAGGGGCGGGTCAAAATCATTCGGCATCCCGACGTGCGGCGCATGCTCATGACCATGAAGGCCGCCGTCGAGGCCATGCGAGCCGTGGCTTACACGGCGATGGCCTCGGTAGACTTCGCCGAGCATTCGACCAACTCCACTGAGCGGGCGCGCTACCAGGCACGGGTTGATCTGATGACCCCTGTGGTGAAGGGATGGTGCACCGAGCTTGCTCAGGAAGTCACATCGATCGGTGTTCAAATCCACGGGGGCATGGGGTTCATCGAGGAGACGGGGGCCGCGCAGCATTTTCGCGATGCTCGGATCACCACCATCTACGAGGGCACCACAGGCATCCAGGCCATGGACTTGGTTGGGCGCAAGACGATGCGAGACGGTGGCGCGAGCCAGAGGGCACTGATCCAGGACATGAAAAACTGCGCCAAAGAGCTGGAACCCGTGAGTGAACTGGCCGGTATGAAAGCCGCGCTGGATGCGGGAATCGCGGCTCACGAAAAGGCTTTGTCGTGGCTGTTGGAGACCGGCGAGAGCGACGCCAATGCGGCTGGAAGCGTAGCCTTCAACCTGCTCATGCTGATTGGGACGGTGACTGGGGGATGGCAGATGGCGCGCGCGGGCCTTGCGGCGCAGCGATCGCTCGAGGCTGGGATAGGCGATTCCACTTTTCTGCAGACGAAACTCGTGACCGCACGTTTCTACCACAAGCATTTGATGCCGCGTGCCGACGGCTACCTCCAGGCGATTCTGGCCGGAAGCGAGGAAATCATGGCCCTTGCCGAGGAGCAGTGGTGAGGGATCCGAACACTGCAGATGTCTTCACGAAATCGGATGACCCATGCGGATCACTAGCATCGGCGCAATTGCCGCGCAGGTCTGCCGTGGGAATGCCGCAGGCGGTGGGATTCTGTCCAGGCCTTCGCAGATCAAGTTTGGGAACGGTTATGAGCCAGCAGCTTGCACCACGGATGCTGTGGACCTGCGAGCCATCCCTAACGAAACGCTGAACATTTTCATCCAGGAATTGCCAGGGGTCGGAAAGCGAAAAGCGCGGGTTCCGCTTTCCTCACGGATCAACATGTTGCCATGTCGATTCCGGCGACAGGTCCGTATGTCGCAAGGAAACTCTGAATTAATCAGAGTTTCCCTAATTCATTGAGGAGTGAACGCGAAAGCCGACCCTCGATACGTGCGAGTTCGTCATTCCGATCGCAATTTCGCTGCCCGGCTCAAATCGTGCTTTGATTTCCAATTGATTGGAGAGTCGAAAAGTCGACTCGTGTTGCGCGGCCAATCGATGTTGTTCGGCAGGTGGCGTTATTTCGATTATCGTGTACCTCGAGGGCGCAAAGGAAGACGCTTACTCTCATCGATGTAAGGAAGCTCAGAAGCCTTCCCTCCGGGAATTTGCCAGGGCGACACATCCGTGTGCCGCGGGTAAACTGTGACCTGATCAGGGTTTCCCTATATGGGCGGATACGCCGTAAACCGGATTCTGGCTGCGTAGGGACGAGCGCCAAGAAAGAGCGACTCTCGGGATCCGACTGGGAGAACGCGTTTCGCTAGCGAAAGAGGGCGAGGAGCGGGGCGGGAGCGTTACGGCGCTCGGGATCGCTCGGTAGTCCAAATGATGCGCTTGCTGGGGGGAATCGAATGCAAAATGCGAAGGCGCTCGACCTGTTTGCACCACGGTCAGTGTTCCTGCCGACTGATCACTCGCTAGCCAGCAAGGCGGCGTTTGCTCACGCGCTTGCTTTCTCCCTCATCGGCGAGGCGGATTTCACCATTTTCGACGCCGCAAACCCACCTTTGTTTGGCGCACCTGACATCAAATCGGGGCCACGCGTGCGCCGGACGCTCGAGCGCTGGGGTGTGCTGGAACCTGGCGTAAGCCGGAGGGAGTTGGAGAGGCACCTGGGTTTGCGAGTACGCAGAGTTCGTGCGCGTTATCCCAATCGACTGAGTTCGCTATTTGGATATCTCAGCGGCGAGCCGGCCGACTTGCTGGTGCTGGGCGTTCGGGACTCGGATGGCGAGCCGACATGGCTCAGCGAGGTCGGGAGCGACATACCCCTGCTTCCCGTGACCACGACGCTTGTGGTGCCACCGTCGACGCAGGGATTCGTGTCGCTCCGGGATGGATCCATCACACTGAAGCGAATACTCGTGCCCGTCGATCATTCTCCCATACCTGGTCCAGCGCTGGAGGCGGCCGCCTGCATCGCCCAAATCTTTACTGATTCGGCTGTTTCCATCCACGTTTCCCACGTTGGTTCCGAAAACCCGGTCAGTCTCTCGAACTGCCCCTCACCCACACGTATCGATTGGAGGGTGGATCACCGAAACGGTGCGATTCTGGGTGAACTGGTACACGCAGCGCGTCACGCGGACTTGATCGTAATGGCCGTTACCGAAGGACGAGACATGCTCGAAGTCATTCGAAGCAGCTTGCCCGGTCAGATCGTCCGCCGGAGCCCGTGTCCCGTTCTGCTCGTCCCCTCCAACTGCAAACCCGTCCCGGCGAACGTAAAGAGCATCCGGTCAGTTTGATCACGGGTCCAGACCCGAGTCTGCAATGCCAGCATCGAGCTTGATCGCCGAGAGCGCATCCGCCTGTGGCACCCCTATCTGGGGGCGAATTGGAAGGGCTCGATGGAGTTCGGATCGAACCGGACCTTGATCCACCGAACTTCTGAGCCACCGAACGTCTGAACCCGCCGAAATCGCCCAATGACGGGGTCGCGCTCACGCGATGCCCAGGGGCTGTCCACCAAGTATTCGTGAAAGTCCCCATGGGCTAGCACCACTGGCTTCCCAAAAGCCGTGACATGATCCCTCAGGTCGTCCTGAAACGCGTCGAAGCCGGCGCGGTTCGGCTCCTGTGGCCCCAGGTCGAATCGAGGATTGGCGTGAATGAGAATGAAAACCGCGTGGGACCCTGTGTTCTCGGCGTGCTCAAAGAGGTATCGGAGCCACCGAAGCGCTGCCGACTGGCGGCGAGAGAATTCGCCGATTCGATCCGCCCGCGGTTGCTCGAAACTGTCTTTGGGGTCGATTTCGCGCCAGGGATCGAGGCCGTTGTTGCTGCCCACGACGTGTATCGTCCCAAACACCACGCTGCCCACGGAAAACATGACGTTTTCAACAAATGGGTTGGACCGACCGACCGAGCCCTGACTGACGACGGCTAAGGGACGGCGGCCTGTCGTGAGATTCGGATTCGGGAAGAATAGGCGACGAAGAAACTGCAATCTCTCGATGGGGTCGTAGCCGCCTGCACTGATACGATGACAATCCGTCCAATCATTGTCACCTGGGGTGAACACGAAAGCCGGCCGGAAGCGTTGAAATTGCTGGAAACGTTTCTGGATGAGCGGGTCGTCGCAGCGCTCGCGACCACTCTTTATGTCGCCCGCGTGCATAACAAAACGAATATCTCGATCCGAGTTTATCTCGTCGATGAGACGGTCGAACTTCAGGACGTTTCTTTGGCCGTACGGCGCGTCGCCGACGAGAGCGAACGCGAAGGATCTTTCGGCACTCGGCACCGCGTGTGCCGTCGAGGTCAAGCCAATGCCAAACACTCCAGCACAGATGACGGCGCGAGCCCGTGATCGATGGACGGGCGCATTCCAGGGTCTCATTGGCTCGTGGTCGTCCTCGAGGTACCTGATTGCGGCGACAATCCATTCTACACTGCACAAAAAAATGCTCACTTCGGCAGGATCCTGACAAGATATGTTGCTCCAGGAAATTATCCGCAGAAAGCGCGACGGAGAAACGCTCGAGCGAGAGGAAATTCAGCAGCTCGCACGCGGAATCGCGACCGGATCGGCGAGCGACGCTCAGGCAGCAGCCTTTGCCATGGCTGTATTCTTTCGCGGAATGTCGGCGGGCGAGGCTGCGGAGCTCACCCTCGCCATGCGCGATTCCGGCACTGTGCTTCGCTGGCACGATCTCGGTCTCGCCGGTCCGATTCTGGACAAACATTCAACTGGCGGCGTCGGTGACAAGGTTAGCCTAATGCTGGCGCCGCTGATTGCCGCCTGCGGTGGTTTCGTTCCCATGATCTCCGGCCGCGGCCTCGGGCACACGGGGG
>JBFGYN010000270.1:0-5617 GCA_041587415.1 Candidatus Competibacterales bacterium
ACCTGCACCACTGCCTCGGGAGCCTCCTCCACGGGCAGGGTATCGGCGTCCCCTGAAATGGTGCGCTTTGCGCCATGATGGTAAATCTGCCAGTGACCGCCGGCCATGTAGTATCGACACACGAACAGCGGCTGACCGCCCAGTGTTCCCACCCGCCAATCGAATTGCGTTGGAAGGAACGCCTGAGCCACCACCAGATCCGAGGTCTCCAGAAACTTTTTCACGGCGGTCTCCAAACTGGCCGGATCGTCCGCCTTCTCGACGCCAGCCGAGAAGGCGCTGTCCGGACGCTTGAGGACCACCGGGTAGCCGAGACTCTTTCCCACCTGTTCCCGGTTATCCCGATGCACCAGAAAAGTGGGGGGCGTGGGAATGCGCCGCCGTTGCATGAGCTCTGCGAGATAAACCTTGTTCGTGCAGCGGATAATTGAGTCCGGATCGTCGATGACTGCCAGGCCTTCCACGGCCGCCCGCCGGGCAAATCGATAGGTGTAGTGATTGGCCCGCGTGGTGGCCCGAATGAACAGCGCGTCAAACTCTGCGATTCGTCCGTAGTCTTCTTTTGTGAGCGTTTCCACGCTAAAGCCAACATCCTTGGCCGCGGCGGCAAAGTGTCGCAGGGCGCCCGCGTTCGATGGCGGATCTTTCTCCTCCTTGTCCACCAGAATCGCCAAATCGTAGCCTGTTGCGAACCGCGGCCGAGCCCGCTGCCGTCGACCGAAATGCGCTTCCATAGAATCCAGGAGCGAACCGTAGTGAGATTCGGGAATCTCCCCATAGGGAATTGGACGAATTCGTTGAAGCTGCCACGGTCTGCCGCGCGTGCGAATGAAGCTGGCACGCAGCAGGGGCGCCGGGAACAGGTTGAACAAGGTGCGACTCAGGGCGTCGTGACGCTTGGCGACGTTGCGTCCAAAGTAAATACTGAGCTCGAACGCGTTCGAGCTCAGCTTGCCGAGGCTGCGCTGAATCACCGCTTCCACGTCATCGGTGACGAGCCGCACGAAGTTTCGAGAAGTGAAGTCGAGCATGGTCGAGACGTCAGGCAGAGGCCGATGCCCTCGCGCCGTCGCCAATAGCGACACGTAGTAGCCTGTGGTCTGGTAGCGGTAAGACTTGCAGAGGTTGAATACGCGGTAGCCGCGACCCCGTGAGATCTGCGAATCGGCGAGATAGTCTCGGGCGGCGACGACATCCGCACCGCCCACCTTGGACGGCCACTCGCTCGCATCATCCAGTACGATCAGGTTAGCCACGGCGGCGCTTCGGCGGCTCCAGGACGAGAAGATTGGCGTCGTAGGTCATGACACCGAGAAGCACCGCGCCAATCAGTCTCATGATGTGCACGGAGTAGATTCCGTCGGCGGAATAGGGATTGGCCTCGTAGGGATCGGCTACCAACACATTTCCGCTGTCCGAATTGTATCCGGCGAGGACGACGAAATGCCCAGTGGGCTCGCCACGGATGTCATCGTGCTGTTCGTCGCCGGGACGCTCGCGCATGGCGTTGTACAAATAGGTGGAGCTCAAGCCGGTGAGGACCGGGACGCCGCGCTTGGCGAACCGGCGTATCAAACTCGGACGCAGTTCCTCGAATCGCAGCCGCCCTCCCAATTCGATGTAGTCCCGATAGCCTTTTGTCGCGGACTCGAATTTCGGTCCTGACTTGTGCTCGACCTGCAGTCTCAGGCGCTCCGCGACGTAGCGCTCACCGTGGGAAAACCACGTGGGGTCGAAGAGGTGTAAATTGTAAGTGTAAATCGTCGCCCGGTAGCCCCGGCGCAGCGCGTGATTGGCAAGAAAAACGTCCAGCGTGCCGCCCTCCGGCAACATATGGGTGGCCGCGACGACCTCCTGCAAGCTGATGTCGTCCCCGTAGTACCGATAGATTGCATGCAGGCATGTGGGCCCGCAGGTGATGTCATCGGGCTGGGAAGCAATCTCAAACTGGAGGGTTGTCACGACGGCTCAGTACCTGTTCTCGCACTGGGCTGGCCAACATCGCTCAGAGGGAGAGCGCAGTGGAAAGCACACTGTTTCCGGCGATTCTTTAATAATTTTATGCAATCGCGAGATCGCCGACGCTCAAGCAGTCCAAGTCCTGACCGGCGCCTTCAGCGCAGGGATGAGTCGCTCCCGAGGACCTGGTCTCCCGTAGTGATTCAGCACATTGCGTTGGACGTTCACCTGCAGGATTCGAACATGTCCCGTGCGCAACGGAAATTTGCATAGGGTCGCGTCGTAACGGCCACGCTTTCCTCTGCAGAACGACGCTGGATTGCCGTGCGCGATCACTCGCGGCCCCCGCGCAATTTTCGGGCTAGGCGCCGTTCGGACCGGGACTGGCGAGATGCAGGCGCGAAATGACGCAGCCCGAATCAAACCCGCGGGCCGGTCGCAGTCACTCATCGACGATACCCGAGTTGGAGACGACGTCCGCCGTCCCGCGATGGTTTCCGCAACGCTTGCTCATCCGATTGATCGCTGCGTCGACATCGATCTGTCGAATGGCTGACACGGCGTACTCGAAGCGTCCCTCTGCACACAGGCCACGAATGCCGCCGTCTTCGTAGGCTTCGATTGCCGCCGCAATGCATGCTTCTCGAACACCTTCCGCAAGGAATTTCAGATCATCCATTCGTGCGCTCATCGGGTCCTTTCCTTCGCAATGGAAGCGCCGATGTCTACCAGCGCTGCCATTGGTGTCGACTTCCCACCCTTAGCCCGGATATGTCATCGGGCCACTCGAAACCGCCCTATGCTATTGCACTAGATGATTGATTTCGAAATCCGCCGAAAACAGTGTCTCGCAGGCGGCGCCCCCCGGCAACGGCACGATTGGGGCGGTTCCGAACACACACCTTCCTACAGACCGTCGCGATGGCGACGCTTTTCTGTCCAAGCGCGCACTCGGGACCGCCACAACCGCACTCCCATCCGGGAGCCCGGTGAGCGAGGCGAGCTAGGTGGACTCATTCAGGCCAAGCGTAGTCGGCAAACACCGAGTCCACCTCCGTATTGAACAGGTGGTTCGAGTAATTGCTGAGGGTTTTCACCGATATTGCGAGTATCAGGGAAAGAACCTGCTGTTCGCTGTATCCGGCCGCTAGGAACGCGGAAATGTCTTCCCGGCTCGCGTTGCCGCGTGACTCGACCATTTTTCTGGTAAATCTGTCCAGGGCCGAAAGCTTGGCATCGTCTACCTCGTCGCCGTTTCGCAGTGCCTCGATGACGTGACTCGGTACATTGGACTGTTTGGCAGCCAGCATGCTGTGCGCGGAGACGCAATATTCGCATCCGTTTTCGTGACTGATGGCCAGAAACACGACCTCCTGTTCAGTTGGGGTGAAGCCGCCCTGTTCACGAAAAAGCCCATAACCGTACAGATACGTTTCCAACAACGCCGGCAGATTAGCCATGTTGCCGTACATGTTCGGAATAAATCCGACCTGAGCCTTGGCCTTGTCGAGTACCGCCCGGCTCGCGCCGTCCGCGTGAGCGTGATCGATGGTATTCAGATCCAGCACTTTCTGTCTTGACATGTCGATACTCCGAATTGTGTGTTGATGAAAGACCCATCCGGGGGGATTACCCGAACCAATCTCCGCAAGATACGCGGGTTGTCGCCACTAGCCGGCATTTCTCACCGGGCTCCGGGATTGGAGTACCGTTGTGATGGTTCCGAGTACGCACTTGGATAGATGATGCGTAGCCGTCGCTGCGATTCGAAGAAAAATGCGCGCTCGGAGCCGCCACAATCGTGCTATCGCCGAGAGAGCGAAGACCGTGACGCACGTGTTTTCTAATATTTTCGAAATAATGCATAGAGTGCAATCAAATAGAGCAGATTCGAGCGGCCTGGTGAGCGATGCGGGCTGGCATGAATCGCCTTCTGCCGGATCGTCCCCCGCATGCATGGTTAATCCATACGACGAATCGTTCTCTGCCTGGGGTCGCGAATCTGCGCCGCACCTTTCACCCGTATCGTGCCCGCAGTGGAAAACTGTTGTCGATCCCCCGAGCGCTCGGCGGGTATGGATGCAATAATAGAGAGAATCCCAGCGCAGTTCCGAAGTTCGTGATCGAGGGTGAATCCCTTTTCGACTGGACCTTCTGAGCGCGATCGTCGAGTGGGAGCGTGGCTGCCGATCGCCAGCGGTGGACTTTGGAATCGCAAGCCGATGGTCGGACCTGCAAACTGTATAGGTGGGCAAACACCCCGGCCAAGCGGGAGAAGGACATGGATCAACAAGAATATCGCTTCATAAGCCGCCTGACCCGCCAAACGCTGGCGCTGGTACTTGCCGGCGGCCGCGGATCGAGGCTTCACGAGTTGACCGACTGGCGTGCCAAGCCCGCCGTTCACTTCGGCGGCAAGCTTCGAATCATCGATTTCCCCTTGTCGAACTGTGTCAATTCCGGCATCCGCCGGATTGGCGTCCTGACGCAATACAAGGCGCACTCCCTGATCCAGCATCTGATGCACGGTTGGAGCGGCTTTCAGTCTGAGCTCAACGAGTTCGTCGACGTGCTCCCAGCCTCGCAGCGAATCGGCGGTAAGTGGTACTCGGGCACAGCCGATGCGGTCTACCAGAATCTGGACATCATTCGCACCCACCGGCCCGAATTTGTGCTGATTCTATCCGGCGATCACGTTTACAAGATGGACTATGGCGAGATGTTGGCCGCCCACGTCGCAACAGAGGCCGACATGACTGTATCCTGCCTGGAGGTGCCGATCGCGGAGGCTTCCGGCGCATTCGGGGTCATGACAGTGGACGAACGCAACCGGGTCACTCGATTCGATGAAAAGCCCAGGGATCCGACACCGATACCGGGGCAAACGGAACTCTGTTTGGCCTCGATGGGCAACTACGTCTTCAAAACGGAGTTCTTGTACGAGCAGTTGATCCGGGACGCCGACGACGAGGGCTCGGAGCACGACTTCGGAAAGAACATCATACCATCGGTCCTCCAACAGAATCGGGTGTTCGCCCATCCGTTCCGTGACACCAAGACCGGCCGGCGCGCGTACTGGCGTGACGTGGGCACGGTCGACGCATTTTGGGAGGCGAACATGGAGCTTGCGTCCGTGACGCCCGAGTTGAACCTCTACGACCAGGAATGGCCGATCCTGACCTGGCAGGCTCAACTGCCGCCGGCAAAATTCGTCTTCGACGACGACGATCGCCGCGGAATCGCCATCGGCTCAATGGTTTCGGGTGGGTGTTTGATCTCGGGTGCGACGATACGCGGCTCGCTATTGTTCTCGAACGTCAAGGTGCATTCTTACGCCCAAGTGACCGAGTCGGTCGTTCTTCCCCAGGTGGATGTCGGCCGAAGTGCGCGCATTCGCCGTGCGGTAATCGACCGCGGCTGCCAGATTCCCGAGGGCATGGTCATCGGCGAGGACCACGATGAGGATCGAGGGCGCGGATTCCGCGTCACCGACAAGGGAATCGTGCTGGTGACTCCCGGCATGTTGGGACAGTCGATCCATTTCATGCGCTGAGTCGACCGGTTTGGGCGACAGCCTGATTAGCGCCCCGAATCCGGACCAAACGCCCAAATGCCCGACGAACGAATGACGTCTGGAATCTCGCCGCGACCTTCGAGG
>JBFGYN010000271.1:0-5613 GCA_041587415.1 Candidatus Competibacterales bacterium
AGTCGGTGACCAGGATGGGGACACCGGACGCCACGGCGTAGCGCTGGCCACAGTCCCCGCAGCGAAGTTCCCGCGCCCCCACATCCGCAGAGCCCGCGGAGCATTCCAGACAGCGGAAACAATCGAGCTCAGACATCAGCGGGCGCGAACCGCCGAAACGTCGTTCGCAGCAAGCTGCCGGTACACCTCGGCGAAACGCGCTTCCGTCGCGCTCGGTGACCACCGTTCCCGGGCATGGGCGTAGGCCCGACGTCCAAGCGCTTCGCGTGCCTGGTCATCTGCAAACAACGTCTCGAATGCCTCGCGATAGCTTTCGCTTGACCCGTCCACCTTGTGCACGAAGTCCCCTTCGAGCTCGGGAATCTGCGCGCCGGCTCGTCGGTTGATGACCACGGGCAGGCCCGTCAGCACCGCTTCCAGCACTGACTTGTTCATCTCGAAGTACTCGGTGTAGACCGCGAATGCATCGAACCCGGGCAGCCGGGCACACAGCTCGTCGTTCGGCACCGCCGGCTCGAAGAGCACGCGGTCATCGACCCCGAGCCGCGAAGCCAGCGACTTCAGCGACGGTGCCAGGGGGCCGTCGCCAACCACGGTCAGCGTGACGCCCGGCATGGCTGCGACGGCTTCGATCAGCGGTCGTGGACTCTTCTCCGCAATCAGCCTTCCCACCGAGATCACCTTGGCAGGTCGGTGCAGACCGTAGGTCTCCTTGCGACGCAGGAAATCGCCGTTGAGCACGTTGTAGAGCACCTCGTAGCGCGTGACCCCCATTCGCTCCAGATACGGGACGATCGGCTCGTACACGGGCATCACCAGATCTGCGCCGCGCAGCCCCTCGCGCTCGATGTACTCGAAGAAGGCGTTGTGACGCTGCTCTTCGCGGCTGAGCTCCGACTTGAGAAAGCGCCGCGGGGCATTCACGTCCGGATTGATGTGCAGCGATACGGTGTAGGGGACTCCGAGCGATTCCTTGATGCGCCGTGCGAGATAGGCATTCCAGTCCGCGCCGTGACAGCGCATCAGGGCAGGGCGGATTCTTCGTGCGATCTCGACGCCTTTCCTGGCCCAGCGTCTGAGCCCTGCTGCCCGCCAAGGGCCCCAGGCGCGCTGCGTCAGTCGATGGTCCTCCGGCAGGTTGTGCAGGTGCAGCGTTGCATGACCCACGGTACGCTGCAGTGCGGCCGGATCGGGATCGTCGTCGTTGGTCATCAACAAGTGAACGTCGTCGAACAGTCCGCCCGGGTTGTAGTAACGCGGCTGGTACTCGCCTTTGACCACGGTCTCGGAAATGCGATCCGGCACCAGCACCAGCAGTGGTCCTTTCAGCTCAGTCATCGTATTTTCGACCTGCCAGCTCCACCGCCGCTCGCAGCGGGTTCAAGAGATTCAGCATCTGTCGGGCATGACGCAGCTGTAGCAGAACATGCCGCCCATGCAGGCTCAAGGGCAGCGAACCCGACAGATCGAATACTTCGAACCCCGCCCGACGCAGCGCCCGCTGCACTCCCCAGTTCGTACGCCTGAAGATGGCTTGCTCGAAGAAGCGCGGATCCTTGCCGAGGCGACGGAGATAGTCGCTGATGCGTGCACGGCGCGTGAAGGCCATCCATGGATACCAGGGCACCTGATAGTGGGCCTCTGCCCGCCAGGCGAGATAGCTCGGACAGATGATGTGCAGAAGCCCGCCTGGGCGAAGCAGCTTCCAGGCGCGCGCCAGCACGGCCTCGTAGTCCTGCACGTGCTCGATGACGTTCCACAACGTAACCGCGTCGTATGATCCATCGCAAGGGGCGAGCGCGGTGGCGTCGCCGCAAAGGAACACGCGGTCGGGATCCTCATCGGGATACAGGCGGCGCAGCCGACGCCTGGCCATTGCGACTTCGAGCTCCGCAATCTCCACCCCGCGCGCGTCCCATCCCTGCTCGCGTGCGCACAGCACGAAGCTGCCGAAACCCGCGCCGATGTCGAAGACGCGCCGAACGTCGGGATTGCTGATGCGCACGACCTCTACCGCGTAGCGCGCGAACTCGAAACCGACATGTGCCGAGAGATGCCAGTCACGGGAAGCCTGGTCGAACACGCCCTCGTACTCATCGCTCAGGTAGTCCGCAACCTCATCGAGCTCGGCGCGAGACAGCCCGAGCGCCTGCGGATCTTCAGCTCGAGCGACGGCCGCTTCGCTCATGTGCACTTGAAGAGCACGCCGCTCACGGTTGCCAGGAACGGAAAACGCTTCCCCAGGGTTAGCCTGCGTTCACTCGGCATGCGGCCCACGCGCGGGTGCCCGGCGAGCCCGCATCCGATATGCCCGATTGGGTCGAGGTCCACCTCGCGACCGAGTCGCCCCATCTGCGATCGGCTGTACTCCTTGTAGTGCTGTGGGTCACAGAGCTGCGGCGTCGGCCCGGGAAACGCGCGGTCCCGCTCCTCGGACTCGCTTACATTCCAGTCTTTGGTAATCGACTTACCGAAGAGTACGCACTGATCGCGCACAGATGTCTGGTATCGATCGTGAACAGGCATGGTCATGTGTTCCGTTTGCTTGGCACGTGTCCCGGCAATCCGGTCATGCCGCTAGACGTTGGCACACCAGCAGGTGGCGGAATGCAAACTGTCGCAGCAATGGCAAGCTGCTCAACCGCTCGTCCAGCATACGTCCACGCCAAACGCGCTGAAGCAGGCGCCGCCATGCCGGATGCAGCAGTGGCCAGAGCCAACGCGGCTTGCCGGCCCACAAAGGCAGGAGCTGAAAGGCCCGGTGTTCTACCAGCTCGAGCCCGTTGGCGCTGCACAGTTGATACATTTCCCCCACGGTCAGCAGGTACTGGGGTGCCAGATCGTCGTAGCTCCGCGCACAGACCGCGTTCAGCGATCGGGCATTGCCAAGGTCGAGCACGCAGATCCCACCGGGCCGGAGGACGCGCGAGATCTCGCTGAATACCCGGCGCACCTCAGGGATAACGTAGAGCGACGAGAATGAATACAGCGCATCTATTGATCGGTCGGCGATCGGAATTCGTGTCGCATCTGCGCAGCAGTAGCTGGTGTTCGAGATGCCGCCTTCACGTGCACGCTCGGAGGCGCGACTCAGATAACGACGACTGAAATCGATGCCCAGTCCGTACTCGAAGCGAGCCGATCGGTCGAGCAGATGCTCGCCGGCCGCGCAACACAGGTCCAGGACCACACCGCCCTTGTAATGTCGTTCCAGTGTCGCGAACTTGGTGCGCAGCAGCACGTCGGCGTACTCGGGCGACTGATCGCTGAGGCGCCGGCAGATCCTGCTGGTGGCGTAGATCTCACCGGAGTCGAAGCGGTCGCGAAGCGCCGATTTCGCTGCGCGCGGGGCACTGTCCTGCGGCGCCTGTGAAGGGCTGGGCGCATCGCGTTCTTTGGAGGGGGTTTCGCGACGGGACATCGCACGCAGCCGGATCGCGAGTTCCCAGACCGGGGCCGCTATCGCTACTGCAATGGCCTCCACCCGCTCACCGGCCACCGAGCGTAGCAGCGCGCGGCTCGCTCGCAGCCACTGGTGCAGTGCCGCGCCCCGTCCTGGCACGACCGCGGCCGGGACCTCCTGTTGGCTTGCCGGGGTGCTGGTGGCGCTGTCCGGGGTTGCGGCCGGGAAGCGTGTCCTGAAAAGCCGATGAATCTCGCCACCAAACTTCGATTTGAACACGGTAAGACCGCGGGCCTTGCCCCTGCCGGCAGGAAATACCTCGCCCACGTCGTACCATTCGAATCCGTCTTCCAATGCCCCCTGCAGCGATGCCCACAACAGGAGATAGTTAACACCACCCTCCAGATGCGCAGTCTCACAACAACCGGTGTGATACATGCACGCCTTGTTGAGCCGTGCGTCGTTGTGAAAGGCCACGGGATTTCCGTCTTCCGTGGTCGCGACCCATAGCACCGACTGCCCCGCCGGGGCGAGCTCGCGTGCGATACCGTCGAAATAGCTCCGCGGATGCGGAGTTGCACCCGTACGATGGTAGGTTTCGCAGTGCACCCGATAGTACTCGTCCGTCATTCCGCTCCAGTCGGAGCGATGCACGCGATAACCGCGCTGTCGGGCGCGGCGGATCTCCTGCCGTGCACCCTTGGACAGCCTTGCCCACAGCGCGTCCACGCTGATGTCCAAGGGAACCAGTCGACTATGGGTGGAGAGGTCCTCACCGCCCAAGGATACAAACGGGTTGACGCCCCAGCGAGCGTTCAAGCTCGTCTTCGTCGCGGGGCAAAGCGAGAACTCGAATGCCGATGCGCCAAGCGTGGCGGCCAATGTCCGGGCGCCCTCGATCAGCCGTTTCAGAGCAACGTCCCGCGAAACACCCTCGAGCGTGCCCAGCAGCATGGGGCCGCAGCCTCCGAATCCAGATGACGCCAGGCGTTCATTCGTCGTGTCGAACTGAAGCGGCATGACGCCCACCAGACGCTTGCCGTCCATCAGGACGAGGCTCTGCTCGGTCAGCGACCATTGCTCGACGGCCAGGATCAGGCGTTGCCACGCCCGTAATCCGAAAACCCAGCCGTCGGGGGAAGAGAGCACCAGTTCGTCCCAAGCGGCATCGAACCGCCGCTGATACGGTTCAACGTGCACTAGCCGGTCGCCCGATTGGCGATTTGTTTTTACCACCAGGTGATCTGTGATTGCGGTGCCCTATGTCGCCTTGGCAAGACACCAGCCATAGACCTGACGTGAATCCTGGCATCATCCTTGCTGCCGATGACGGAATGCGAGCACTAGTGTGCATCTCTCGAACCTGACCGACGGGAGAACGCGGGAAGCTTTGATTGTTCAAATCGGCTTGCGAGATCTTCCAATGAGCGCCAACGGACGCACGCCCAAGGCATTCAAGAGAGGTTGCGACACTCGGGACATCCATCCGAGAGAGCTGGCTTGTCGGCGGCCGGCGCATTCCGCGGTTGCTGCATTGGGGGCGGATGAACACGCTACCGCCCAGCGCACGGGCACATTTAGCGAGATGGAGCTGTCGACGTAAGAACCGACGGGTCCGCTCGATGGTCCGCCTGTCGTTCGAAGTCAACGATGGATTGCGCGCTCGCGGGCTCGCAGATGGACAGCGAGGTCACCCCAACCGAGAGCATCTGTGTCTCCCAAATACGGGCGAAGTCTGACACGCCCAGAGAATCCTGGTTCGTGTAGTGCAGGGAACGGTTGGCCCAGCTCCGTTCGATCTTGGCTAGACCAATGCGCACGTAGCGCCCGAGCAAGGAATTGGAGAGCCCGAGAGCCGCCATCAGGCGACGCGCGAGGGGGTCCCCCATGACGTCACCTTGCCCGGCAAAGACCTCGAAAACATCGAGAGCGAAAGGCTCCTCGCAATGATTTTCGTTCATGAATTGAGCACAAGATATAGTGGCTCATGACTCCACCGAGCCCAATATACCGTAGCCAATGATCTCTATCTGACGCTACTCGCCACGCGTCCCCTTTACTCCCGGCGCCAATCGTTCAAAAGATGAACGCATTAGTCAAGGACTTCCGCTCATTGCAGGCCAGCAAGCCCGACGCGAGGTGTTCGAATACACCGGGAGGTACCACAACTCCGTTCGGCGCCATAGTGCCCTCGGCCGCGTTGGTCACGG
>JBFGYN010000272.1:0-5578 GCA_041587415.1 Candidatus Competibacterales bacterium
AGGGCTGTCGGAGGCTGAAATCCGCGCAAATCGACCGGAAATGCATGCGATATTGAGCGCAGCACGGCGGCGAGCTGAGCCGTGAGAATCCCGCCGTCCTGTCCGTGCATGTGTGAAGCCAAACCAAATATCGATACGGGACGCGCGCCTTGACTCCACGCGATTTCTCGGCAAGACGCCCTATACTCGGATGATGGGCGACAAATCCGACACCGACCAACAGGCGGCGGCGACGACCGGGCTGCGCGATCGCATCGTAGACACCGCCCTCCAGCTTGCGGAGGGCAGCAGTTGGGAGGCCGTGCGTCTGCACGAAATCGCTTTCATGCTCGACATTTCACTGGAGTCGATTCGCCAGGTTTTTAGAGAAAAGGACGAAATCATCGACGCCTGGTTCGACCGCGCCGACCAAGCGGCACTCCAAGCAACCCGAACCCCGGAGGCTCGTGCTCTCCCCTCCGCCGGCCGAATGCACCAGGCAATCATGGCCTGGCTGGATTTCCTAGGCTCCCATCGGCGGGTCACGCGGGAAATGATCGGCGCGAAGGCCGAATTCGGGCACATTCACATCCAGATTCCAGCGTTGATTCGCATCAGCCGCACCGTGCAGTGGTTTCGCGAGGCTGCCGGCTGCAAGGCGACGCTGCCCCACCGCGCCTTCGCTGAGGCCGCTCACACCAGCATTTACCTCCTTGCCTTCGGCTACTGGATGCGCGACGAGTCGGAAGGTTCGAAAAATACCCGCCGATTTCTCGAGCAGTTGCTCAAGAGGGCCGAAGTGATCTCGCCCTAGCAGCCAGGCCGCTCGAAACTACTGCAACTGATTGCCTGATATGCATAATTCAGGAATCGACAGAAGACCGTGTGTCACGGGCATTGCCCTCCCGACAAATGCACGATTGTGGCGGGGCTGCCAACATCGTCGGTAGCGCTGCACATTGGAGATGTCTCTCACGTCTACGCAATCTGCCCGGTGAGAATTCCAGGCTAGTCCACCATTGGATACTGTCACCCATTGGATACTGTCACCCATGCGATAGTCGGCGCCCTGGCAGGCCGAGCAAGTATGGCCCCGGGAGCAATCCGACTGAGCGCGAGCCAACGCACTTGGGTCGGTGCCCTGGCAGCCGCGTTCCCGGACATCGACTACGCGACGTTCTGGATCAATCCACTCCTGTTTCTCAGCGACTGGCACCGCGGCCCGACCCATTCCTTGGTAATGCTTCCCCTCTGGGCGGCGCTTCTCGGTGTGGTATCGGCTTACCTCTGCCGCCGCCGGGAACAGTGCAGGGACTTTACGGCAATCGCGGCGATTGGGCTTGCGAGCCACATCTTGACGGACTTGATCACTGTGTACGGTACGGCCGTGTTCTATCCCATCTCGGATTGGCGGCCCGGTTTGGCCATAACCTTCGTAATCGATCCGTGGCTCAGCGGACTGGTGCTCGGCTCATTACTCCTAAGCTTCCGCTGGCCGGGCGCCGCGCTACCGCGACTCGGGTTCACGACCCTGTTGCTCTACCTATCGGCTCAGGCGCTACTGCAGGCGCGTGCGGAGGCGCACGGGAGGATTCATGCCACCGCCCACCGAATTGATTTCACTTCCATCCGAGCCCTCGCCCAACCCCTTTCGCCCGCTCACTGGTATGTCGTCATCGAGACCCAGGACGAGTATCACCTGGCGAGAATTCGACTGACTCCGTTTCGGACGTTTCCGATTGCAGTCGCACAGATCTTTGGATTGGACCGCGTGTTGGCTGCCTATCGGCCGATTTCCCGTGCGGACTGGCAAACTCTGCCGCGCCTCGGCGCCACGCCAGCGGAAAGGGCCTTGGCACTGGAAGTCTGGGAGCACCCGCTGATGACCGACTTTCGACGATTCGCCCGGTACCCGATCGTGTATCGAGCAGACCGTACCGGGGAACGCACCTGCGTCTGGTTCACGGACCTCCGTTTCACCTTTCCCGGGATGGCTCCCGCATTCCGTTTCGGCTTGTGCCGGTCTTCCGTTGACCAGCCCTGGCAGCTTTTTCGTATTCGACAGTTCACTGAACACGACATCCAGGCACTGTGAGCACGCCGCTGTCGGTGGCGGCATCTCCCTGGCGGACTAGACTAATGGAACTGTTCATCGAATCGCCGCCGGAGTCGCGGTCAGAATGGGAGGATATGGCATGTCCAATGATTTGGACCGTGAGGCCGTGATCGCCTGCCTAAACAAGATCATGGAGCTCGAACTGGCCGGCGTCGTACGTTACAGCCATTATTCGCTGATGGTATTCGGGTACGGCCGGATACCAATTGTCAGCTGGATGCGCGGGCAGGCGACCGAAGCGCTGGCACACGCGCAACAAGCCGGCGAAATGATCACCCACCTTGGGGGGCACCCTTCACTCGGCATCGGCCCCTTGTTGGAAACCCACAATCACGACATTGGTGACCTGTTGCGCGAATCGCTGGAACACGAGCGCCAGGCCCTGAAGGTGTACCACGAGTTGCTGGGGCTCGTGTCCGATCGATCCGTCATGCTCGAGGAATACGCGCGAAGCATGATTTCCGCCGAAGAAACCCACCAGGGCGAAGTGGACAAAATGCTGCGAAAACCGGGCGACGTCTCGAGATTTTCCCAATAGCTGGGCGGCAGCCCGGGCGGGCGAACGGCTGGCCTTCGCTCGTGCGAGCCCGGCCAATAAAGCGAATGGGCGCTTGTCGTCTTGACCGAAGGGACCGCCTCACGGGCGCCACTGCGGCGTAGCGAACTTGTGGGACAGCACACGAGGCATCCTGTCTCGACCTGCCCGTCCTTACCGTAACCCACCAGGGTGAGGACGGGCAGGTCGAAACAGAATGTCTCGGCAAGCTCTGATCGATTTCATCGAGCAATTGTCAGGGGTCGGCAGTCGAAAAGCGCAGTACCCATTATCCGCGCTGCATCAACAGGTTGCCATGTCGATTCCGGCGACACATCCCTGCGCCGTAAGCAAACTCTGAATGAATCAACGTGTGCTTACGGTTCGGGAAATTCGGCCCGAAAACGCTGCGCTTCATCGAGGATCCAGCTACGAAACGCTGCGACCCTCGGCACATCCGCGGTCTCCTCGAGGCTGAGGAGGTAGTACGCGCTCTTCAGTTTCATACGAAAGTCGAACGGAGCGACCAGCCTCCCCTCAGCGATCTCCTCGGCGGCCAAGGCCTCGATACCGAGCGCAACACCCTGCCCCTCCACAGCCGCCTGCAGGGACAGCGAGACCGAATTGAAGTGCACGCCGCGGGCGACACTGACGCCAGTGACGCCCGCTGCAGAGAGCCAATCGGCCCAACCTGGATGGCCGTCGTAAGGCGTCTCGTCGTGCAACAGAGTGTGGTGGCGTAAATCCGCCGGCTCACGCAAGGGATGCGCGCCGTCCAATAGACCGGGGCTGCACAGGGGCACGGCGGCGACCCGGAACAGGCGGTCGGTGCGGCAGCCCGCGTACTCCCCATGGCCGAAGCGAACGGCAACGTCCACCCCGCCCGCGCGGAATACGGACCGCACGTCGGTGCCCGACGAGGAGTTGTCCAGTTGCTCCACGCTTGCGGCAATGCGCAGATCGATGTCTGGATGCGCGAGCGCAAACCGCGGCAGCCTGGGCACCAACCACTCCGCAGTGAATGACGGCGCGGCCTCCACTGCTACCATCGTGCTTTCCTCTCCGCCCCGCATGCGCTCGACGGCCTTCGTCACTGCACAGAAGCCCTTTTGCAAATAGGGTAGGCCCGCAATGGCCGCATCGGTGAGAGCCAATCCCCTGTTCAAGCGATGAAACAAGGGGACGCCCAAATGTTCCTCGAGGGACTTGACCTGATGACTGACCGCCGCCGGGGTCACGTGCAGCTCCTCGGCAGCTTTGCTGAAACTCAGGTGCCGGGATGCGGACTCGAAAACCCGAAGGGCATTGAGTGATGGGAGTGTCTGGGGCATGGGTCCTGACCTGTTAGTTTTCCTAGACCAAGTCTAAAAGAAAACGTCGTTTGATGCACTGCACAATAGCGTGATGGAATGCTCCCATCGCGCAGTGGCCGATTGATTCGGTCGATAGCGGCATTCGACAAGCGAGGTATACAAAATGGGAATTCTACGACGAATTGCACGTTCCCTTCAGCGCGGCAAGGAACTGTCCGGCCGACTTCGGGCCCTGGAAACCCTGCGGCTCATGAGCGATGAGCGATTGGTGGAATTGGGGTTTTCGCCGGAAATGATCGCGAGAGGCGTCGACGCGTGGCCCTGGCGGCTCAAGAGCTCGCCCTTGCCCGAGCACGCTCACCTGACGACTGGGTCGCGAGGCGCCGAGCCCGAGATTCGGACACTACCCGAGACCAGTCTCGGCGACCCGACGATCGCCGGAGGTGAATTTCCCGTGCATCCATAGCCCGGGCCATGGCTAAGAAGCCGGGCTTGCACTATGTGGCAGGCGCCCCGCCTTCGTTTTTCCTGCGATCCACAAATGCTTGAAGTTCCTCCCGAATCGCGGGATCCAGGCGGGGCGCCTCGAATTCCTTCAAAGCCCGCTTGTAGAGTTGGTTGGCACGGTGTGTTGCGTCCACTGCGCCGTTCTCGAACCAGGTCTCGAAATTGCGCCAGTCGGACAAGATCGGGCTGTAGAAGGCGTCTTCGTATCGATCCAGAGTGTGCTGGGTTCCGAAGAAGTGTCCGCCGGGCCCGACGTCACGGATGGCGTCCAAGGCGAAATCGTCCGGTTCGCACGCGATGGGTTTCAGAAATTCCGCCATCATCTGAAGCATCTCGGCGTCGATGATGAATTTCTCGAATGACGCCGTAAGTCCGCCCTCCAGCCACCCCAAACCGTGGTGAAGCAGAGTCGTATGACCCAGGACCGCCGCCCAAATGGTCATCTGGGATTCGTAGACCGCTTGCGCGTCCGGCGCGTTGGAAGCATTCACATTCGAGGATCGGTACGGCAGCCCGTAGCGACGAGCCAGCTGCCCACCCACAATTAGCGCCTTGCTGTTTTCTGGCGTGCCGAACGCGGGCGCTCCCGTTTTCATGTCCACATTGGAGGTGAAACCGCCGTATATCATGGGCGCGCCGGGATTCACGATCTGCAGGAATGCCAGACCGGCCAATGCCTCGGCATTTTGCTGGGCGAGCGCGCCGGCAAGGGTAACGGGTGCCATGGCGCCCGCCAGCGTAAATGGCGTCACGGTTACCGGCTGATTGCGACGCGCCATTTCGATCATGCCCCAAAGCATGGGCACGTCGTACTGCAAGGGCGAATTGGCGTTGACGTTGGTGATCAAGCTGGGCTCGCGACTCAGCGTAAGCTCGTCGACGCCTCTTGCAATGCGGGCCATTTCGATGACGTCCAGAATGCGCTGTCGCCCCAGGGAGTAGCCGGCAAACACTTTGTCTGTGAGCTCCACGCGGGCCATCGTGGAGTCCAAGTGGCGCACGGCCGGATCGATGTCGATGGGCTCGACCGGATGACCATAGGTCATATGGACAATATTGAATACTTGAGAAAGTCTCAGGAAATCGCAGTAATCTTTGAAGTTTCCCGTGCGTCGTCCGCCATCCAGA
>JBFGYN010000273.1:0-5577 GCA_041587415.1 Candidatus Competibacterales bacterium
ACTGCGCCAGGCATGGAGTGCCATCATCAGGTCGACGGAGTCGTTTCGGTAGTTGACGGCGATCCGGACCTGATGCTCCAGATTGCGCAACATGCGCGCCCAGCGCACGGCCGTCGTGCGGTTTCCAGCGCGGGATTGGTTGTTTGCGGGCGTGATGAGACTTATCTTCATGGCTACTGCGCACTACCAGATGGGGATTGTGGCGATGACGTGGAACGTATCCACCGCGCATTTGAGGGACATACTAAACGATGCTCGCGGCCGAACGCTCGAACTGGTAGACGGTCTCGACGGACAGCAACTCATGGGTCCCAGGCTGCCGACCGTAAACCCGCTGCAATGGGAGATTGGTCATGTAGCCTGGTTTTACGAGTACTTCGTGCTCCGGCGCCTGTATGGCTGCCCGCCGCTGCTTGCCAATGGCGATGACCTGTACGATTCCATCAAGATAGCTCATGACACCCGATGGGACCTGCCACTGCTTTCCCTCGACGAAACGCTGGCGTACATGAAGCGTGTGCTCGATGCGCTGCTCCATCGTTTGCATGGAGAAACCGCAGACCACGAGCAAAGCTTCCTCTACCAATTTGCCACTTTCCACGAGGACATGCACGACGAGGCGTTCACCTGGACGCGGCAGGCTCTTGGGTACCCGACACCACGATTCGCCGTGGCCACACGTATCCGGCCGGACGGCGCCGGGCCATTGCCGGGTGACGTGGAGGTTCCGGGCGGGCGGTTTACGCTGGGATCCCCAGCGGAGGCGCCATTTCTGTTCGATAACGAAAAATGGGCGCACGAGGTGCGGGTCGACCCATTTCGCATCGCGAGAGCGCCGGTGACGAACGAGGAATTTGCGGCGTTCGTGGAGGCGGACGGCTACCGCCGGCGCGAGTTCTGGAACGACTCGGGCTGGACCTGGCGAGAAGCGGCCGGCGCCGAGCATCCTGTCTACTGGGTTCGGGAGGGTAACCGCGGGTGGGGTGTTCGCCAATTCGACCACATTCGGACGCTGGGCTCACATCAGCCAGTGATTCATGTCAACTGGTACGAGGCGGACGCGTATTGCCGCTGGGCGGGGCGCCGACTGCCTACGGAAATCGAATGGGAGGTCGCTGCCGCGGGCGAGCCTGGGTCGAACGGCAGTTTAGGCGGAGCCAAGCGGCGCTTCCCGTGGGGCGAAGAGCGGCCCGATCCCAGTCGTGGGAACTTGGACGGACGTGCCCTTGGGTGTGTCGACGTGGCGGCTTGCGCGCACGGAGACAGCGCCTTTGGCTGCCGACAGATGTTGGGCAATGTTTGGGAGTGGACCGTCGATACGTTCAGACCGTATCCGGGTTTTGCTCCGGACGCCTACAAGGAGTACTCGGAACCGCTATTCGGATCGACCAAGGTATTGCGGGGCGGTGCCTGGACGACCCGAAGTCGCATGATCTCGGCCACCTATCGGAACTTCTTCGGCCCCGAAAGACGAGATGTATTCGCCGGTTTCAGAACTTGCGCGCCGGAGACTGAGAATTGATCGTCAACCTGGAGCGGTCGTGAAATAGTGGATGCTGAACAGTCCACGGTCATCGGTCCAGGTGCTCGCGGCGGACAGACCTGCGCCGGCGGCCAATTCTTGAAATTCGGCGGTCGTGTACTTGTAGGAGTTCTCGGTGTGGATCGTTTCACCCTCGTCGAAACGAAAAAGCCGATCGCTCACCTTGATCTGCTGACGCCGTAGGCTGACGAGGTGCATTTCAATGCGTCCTGCCGCCTCGTTGTAGAAGGCGTGGTGTCGGAATGCCGCCAAATCGAAGTTCGCGCCCGCCTCCCGGTTGATGCGCTCCAGAAGATTGACGTTGAACGCCGCCGTGACGCCCTGGGCGTCGTCGTATGCGGCGTCCAGTGTCCTGGTGTCCTTTTTTAAGTCGACGCCAATGAGAAGGCCGCCGTCCGGCTCGACCAGCCGTGCAATGCGGCAGAGAAACGTTTTCGCCTCCTCCGGCTCGAAGTTGCCGACGGTCGATCCCGGGAAGAACACCACGCGTCGAAGATGCGGCGGGCAGTAGGGAAGCTCCCACGTCTCGGAATAGTCCAGGCAAGCGGAATGGATCTCGAGCCACGGATAATCACTCGCGAGGGCGTGAGCCGCCTGACGTAGCTGGTATTGGCAAATGTCCACGGGCATGTAGGCGGGCGGTCGCAACGCTTCCAGCAGCAGCCGGACCTTCTGGCTTGCGCCGCTGCCGAGTTCGACCAGCAGGCAGTCGGGCCCGACGAGGCGTGCAATTGCATCGCTGTGCCGCCGTAGCAAGGCAATTTCGGTACGCGTGAGGTAGTATTCGGGCAGCTCGCAAATGGCTTCAAACAGTTTCGAGCCCCTCTCGTCGTAGAAAAATTTGGGCGGAATGCGTTTTGGGTACTCCGCCAATCCGGACAGCACCTCTTCAATCAAACTGGCCGGCGTGGGATGGTTGTCGTAGAAGTGAAGTGCGGGTGCGCGCATGAATTGGCTGGCTCGGGTTCGGTGATTGTGGTTCCTCGCGCTGCGATTGTAGCGATTCCCCGCTCACCGGTCCCGCCCGCGTCGCCGCCCGCTGCGCTCTCGCAAATGCCGGATGGCGCGGCAACGTTTTCACCACCTGCGGTGGCGAATGCGTGAATGTTCGACTAAGAAGCTAGGGGGCGATGCACCGAACCTATCCGTCCCGAAGTTGCCAGGGCACGAAAAACGAAAATGGCGATTTATTTTTTTTCACGGAATCAATGTTTTGCCATGTCGATTCCGGCCCAGTGACCATGTGCAGCGAGGAAACTCTCAACTGACCCGAGTTTGCTCGATCTTGGAAATCCAATCATGGAGCGGAGAGAATGCTGAGAAGAACAGTTCTGCAGGTGATGCTTTTGCTGCTCGTCGCGTCGTCGGCGCAGGCGGCCCCTTTCGTCTTCACCGCAATTCCTGACGAGGACGAAACGAGACTTCGCAGCCGTTTCGACAAGGTGGCCGACTATCTAGCCGGCGAGCTCGCGGTCGACGTGGCCTACGTGCCCGTCAAGTCCTACGCGGCGGCGGTGACGGCGTTTCGCAACAATCAGGTTCAACTCGCCTGGTTCGGGGGGCTATCCGGGGTGCGTGCGCGTCAGTTGGTGCCAGATTCCGAGGCGCTGGCTCAAGGTTTCGAGGACCAGCATTTCGTGACCTATTTCATCGCCAACGCGGGCACCGGCTTGACGCGCGGGGAGGGGTTTCCGGGCGCCATCGAGGGCAAGACGTTCACCTTTGGATCGAAGGGGTCCACTTCCGGGCGGCTCATGCCCGAATTCCACATCCGTTCGTTCTTCGGGAAGACGCCCGACGAGGTCTTCGAGCGGGTTGGATTCAGCGGCGACCACTCCCGCACCATTGCGCTCGTCCAATCCGGCGCCTATGAAGTGGGCGCGGTGAACTTCAAGGTCTGGGAAAACGAGCTTGAGGCGGGAAACATCGATCCGTCCCAGGTGTCGATCATCTGGGCAACCCCGCCATATCCGGATTACCAGTGGACCATCCGTGGAGACGTGGACGAAGTGTGGGGCGACGGATTCAAAGAAGCCGTGAGGCGGGCGCTCTTGGATCTTGACGATCCCGATCTGCTGGCGGCGTTTCCGCGTGCGAGCTTCGTTCCGGCCAAGAATTCCGACTATCAGCCCATTTTGGACGTGGCGCAGTCCATCGGCCTGATCGATTGATGAGCCTGTTCGACCTTCGCGGCCTCTGCGTCCGCTACAACGGCCGCGAAGTCTTGCGCGACATCACGTTGCGCGTCGAGCCGGGCGAACGCATTGCATTGGTCGGCAAGAGCGGGGCCGGGAAGTCGACTTTGCTCAACGTGCTCTACCAGCAGCAGCGGGCCGAGTCGACGCTCATTCCCCAAGACCTGGGGTTGGTCAAGAGTCTCTCGGTGTTTCACAACATCTACATGGGTCGACTCAACCGGCACGCCACATGGTACAACTTGCTCAACCTGGTGCGGCCCGTGGGACGTGAAGTGGACAAAGTCTCCTCCCTCCTCAGCAAGCTCAAGCTGGAAGACAAAATCTTCGAACCCGTCGGGGAATTGTCAGGCGGCCAGCAACAGCGGACAGCGATTGGTCGAGCCATCCATCAGGGTAACCGGACGCTCGTCGGCGACGAGCCCGTGTCCTCCGTGGACGAGCATCAAGCCCGAGTGGTGCTGGATACATTGAACGAAGCCCACGAGACCGTGCTATTGGCCATGCACGACGTGCAACTGGCTCTATACACCACGGACCGAATCGTCGGACTTCAAGATGGTCGCATCGTGATGGACCAGCCCACGTCGAGCCTGGATTCGAATGATCTCAAGCCACTCTACGAAAACTGACGCTCTACGCTACGGTCGGCTTTTGTCTCCGGCCGTCAAGACCGGGCTTGCCTTCGTCGGCATTGCGCTGGTCTGTCTGCTGTTTGCCGATCTGGAGATCACCACTGGTCACCCCTGGCGGGAAATGGGGCGGCTGGCACGGGGACTGGTCACACCGGACTTCTTCGCGACCGAACGTCTTTACGAAGTGATATTGCACACGGTCGCCTTCGCGATCGTGGGTGTGGCGCTCGCGAACATTTTGGGTTTCCTTCTCGCGCTGGTTTTTCACTACCGAATCGTCCGGGTGGGATGCGCGTTTGCCCGCGCGATCCATGAGCTCTTCTGGGCGCTGATGTTTCTGCAGGTATTCGGACTCACGGCGGTTACCGGTGTGCTCGCAATCGCGATTCCGTATGCCGGCATCATTGCGAAAGTGTATTCGGAAATCTTGGAAGAGAGCGATCCGTCACCACTGCAGGCGGTGCCTGCGGGCAGCGGCTCGATTTCCATCTTCCTGTTCGCGCGATTGCCCGACGCCTGGGCGCATTTCAAGACCTATACCCTGTACCGGGTGGAATGCGGCTTACGCTCCAGCGCCGTGCTCGGATTTGTCGGCCTTCCGACACTCGGATTTCACCTGGAGTCGGCGTTCAGTCAGGGGCATTATTCGGAGGCCTGGGGCATCCTGATTCTGTTCTATCTGGTCATCGCCACAATTCGGTGGTGGTTGCGGCCAAAGTGGGTGCCCTTCTATCTCTTGGGCGCGGTGTATGTTCTTCCCGGTGGGGTCGACGTCTCGTTGGAAAACGTGGTCCGCCTGCTCAGTCACGACATCGTCCCCCACCCCCTGCGCATGGCGGACTCGCTGGACGCCGGCACCGCCGGTGAATTGGCGAACTGGACGTGGCAGCTGCTCGCCCATCAGGTCGCTCCGGGTGTCGTGAACACCGTCTTGCTGACGATGATCGCGCTCGTAGGGTCGGGAGCCCTGGCGCTGATGTTCTTTCCCCTGATCTCATCCAGATTCTTCGGTCCGACCGGGCGGTATTCGGGGCACCTATTCCTGGTGGTGGTGCGCTCCACACCCGAATACATCCTTGCCTACATCTTTCTTCAACTCTGGGGCCCTTCCATGCTGCCGGCGATCGTAGCGCTTTCCCTGCACAACGGCGGCATAATCGGACACCTCATTGGGCGCTATACCGAGAACCTCAGCCAGCGCCCG
>JBFGYN010000274.1:0-5566 GCA_041587415.1 Candidatus Competibacterales bacterium
AACCGCAATTCCTCCAGCGTGGTGGTGCCGGTTGCGTGCGGCCCTTTTTCGTGCGGTGGCAATTCCTGGACGGATTAGTTCAGGACATCCTTGGACTGGGAAAGCTTTCGCTCACCCTCTTCGATTCGTCCGGAGAGCGTCAAGGTGCTGGGAAAGCTACAGGAAGTGCAATCGAAAAGTCGATTCCGGAGGCACGTCCATGAGCCGAATCGAGTGCTTGTTCAGCGTCCCTCGACAACAAAATCCACGTCGATGTTGCCTCGAGTGGCGTGGCTGTACGGACAGATTTCTTCATGCGCTGCCCGCACGAGGGCCTCTGCCTCGGCTTGTTCGAGTTTCGGAATCTTGACATTCATCTTGACGGCAATACCGAAACCGCCCCCTTCGCGTGGGCCAACGGAAGCCTCACAGGTGACGACCGCCCCGGACGCATCCTTCTTTTTCTGGCTTGCGACGAAATCGACCGCCCCACCGAAACAGGCCGCGTACCCGGCTGCAAACAAGTGCTCCGGCGTCGTGGTATTTGGCAAACCCGGTCCACCCATTTCCTTGCGGACGGATAGATCCACGCTGACGGATTTGTCCGTGGTCTCCGAATGGCCGTTGCGGCCTCCAGTGGATTGAGCCACAGCGGTTACTAGCGGTTTGATCGTATGCTTAGCCAACGTACTTCTCCTTGCGAATGTGGTTGAGTGTTTGTGACCTTGCGACCGATTACTTGGATGACCTTACCTCGGTGGCTGGCGCTAATCCGTTGAATTCGAAACACTCGCTTCACCCTCGCGGGTATAGGCACTGTCTCGTGATAATTCATCGGAATTCCCGTGACGGCGGAACGCGTGGCACCACTTGCCGAGGCCATTACCCGAGGTGCATGTACCCGGGTGCAATCATGCGCCGAATTCAGACCCGTCATTGCGAGGGACACGCCAAATGATTCGAACTTAGATTCGTCTGCAGGGTGCCGTGATCACGCGAAAGCCCGCGGACCGTATCATCTCAACAGAAGTTCAACAAGCGCCACGGACCGTGCCCGCTGCATCAAAATAGTTGTCCCCACCTTGGCCCCGCAAGGTAGGTCGCTTGGCAGGTTGCGGCGACATCGCGGCCTCTCGTCAGCCGCGAAGTCCTCGCAATCAGACGACCGTGCCCAGGTAACTGCCGATCCCGGCAGTGACTGCCATCGCCAGGGCGCCCCAAAACGTCACGCGAGCAGCGGCTTTGAGGACGCTGGCACCGCCGGCTTTCGCCGACACGGCGCCCAGCAAGCCCAGGCTTGCAAGCGACGCTACGGAAACCGCGGCAAGGTTACTCGAGACCGGCACAACCGCCGCGGTCGCGAGCGGAAGGGCGGCGCCGAGCGAAAAGGTTGTCGCCGAGGTCAAGGCAGCCTGGATCGGACGGGTTTCAACGGTTTCGGATATACCAAGCTCGTCCCGCGCATGCGTAGCCAGATCATCGTGCGCCATCATCTGGGCCGCAACCTCCCGTGCCAACCCAGCCTCGACACCGCGATCGGCGTAGATCTGTGTCAACTCCGCGAGCTCGGCCTCCGGGGCCTCTTCAAGAGCTTGCCGTTCTTTCTCGAGATCGGCACGTTCCGTGTCCGCCTGCGAGCTGACGGAGACATACTCGCCGGCTGCCATCGACATCGCGCCAGCGACCAACCCTGCGACACCGGCTATCAAGATGCTGCTCCGGTCGGCCGACGCCGAGGCGACGCCGACGATCAGGCTCGCGGTCGAGACGATACCATCATTGGCGCCGAGGACCGCTGCCCGAAGCCAGCCGACTCGGTGGACGAAGTGATGCTCATGTCTCATGGACGCGCCCCTCATAGCACGAGTTGGTGCCGGCGATGGTAGCGGGAATCGCCGCGGCAGGCAGTCACTCTACCCGCTTCACACCCGTAAGCATCGAGCGCACGAGATTCTCTCGGTAAACCACGCGGCCGATCTCGCGCACGCACTCAAGAATCCGCTGACCGTCATTAAGAACGAGTCTCGAGCCGTGGCTGGACCGACCGGGGCTGTCCTGCGCAGGGAGGCGACGGCGATGGCTGGGGCAATCGACCGTCATCTGGCCCGTGCGCGGGCCGCGGGTGGCCAGCCCGACTTCCGCAACTCAGCCCAAGAAAAAGGCTAAGTTGTTGAATTTCGGACGTCGAGATTCAAAGGTCTCCACTACAAAGCGAGTTCTCTGGCGTCAGGCTACGATGGCCTCAGAACGGATTCTTGGCGGTGGCTGGTCGGGGAAATCCAGTTTCAGTTGCGATGACAGGATCTTTTGATCTCGGTTGGGTTGCGTATATCGCGGCAATACGAGATAGCGCCCGTCGGTGGTCGGCAAATGGACATCGACCATTTGGATCGCGGCGAATTTTTCCAGTACCGCCCGAGGGGTAAGTCCTGGCGCCAATGCCCGCAGCCGGTGTTTGAGGGTCACTTGCAGGCAGTAGGCGATGAAGGCCACGAAAATATGCGCCTCGATTCGTGAATCCTTTTGGTGATAAATGGGGCGGATGGAAAGGTCGCCTTTGAGCTCCTTGAAGGCTTGTTCGATTTCGGTCAATTGAATGTAATGCCGCCAGAGCAGGGCGGGATCTTCTGCCGTGAGATTGGAGCGCAGAAGATAACGACCTTCTCGCCGACGCACGTTGCGCAGTTTCTTTCGGTTCAGGGAAAAGCTGAACGTCTGCCGGGTAACGTCTTCGTCTTTTTCGGGCAAACGAATTTCGACAAGATAGTAGGCGCGTCCAGCCTCTTTCTTGGCGGCGCCCAGCTTGATCAGCAACTGGTCTCGGCTGAGCTTTTGGTGCTGCAGCTCGTGTAGGCGTTTCCAGAGTTTCTTTAGCCGTCGCCGCCGCATGGAGCGTTCTTTATCAACCCGGCCGGCACTTTTGGCCAGCACATAGACCTCGCCCTCCTTCTCCAACAGCTTGACCTCGACGGCCTCGTGCACCTGCTTCCAGGGCTGTGTGAGAAACGCCTTCTCGAGTTTGCTCAATCGACCCTTCGGCGTGCCCACCAGGTAGCGCACCGGCTGCTCGGCTTCGCGCATCAGCTTGAGCGTCGCCTCGGTCGGGATGCCACGGTCCATGACCCAGGTGCGTTCGGCTTTCCCGTACTGCGCCTCGATGCGCTTTAGGAAATCGCCCAAAGTCGCCCGGTCGCTGGTGTTGCCCGGCATCACCTCGTAGGCCAGCGGGAAGCCTTCCGGGGTGACGATGAGCGCGATCAGCACTTGCACGCAATCGGAGCGCTTGTCGCGGCTGTAGCCGTGCTTGCGGTTGCCACTGCCGGGCGGATCACATTCGAAGTAGGTGCTGGTCAGATCGTAGAGCAGCACATCAAAGCGCACATCGAACAGGGCCTGCCAACGCTGCCTGAGATGGGAGAATAACCCCTCCTTGTGCGCCAACAGTTTGTCCAGACAGCGATATAACTTGTCGCTCTGCACCAGAGCAAAGTCCTCGCCCAACAAATCGCCCATGGCGCTGTCCTCATACCAATGGCGATGCAATCGCCATTCACTGCCGGGATCGATCAGGCGGTAACAAACCAACGTCTTGAGCACATTTAACCACCGCGTCCCTTGACGGCTTGGACGCAGCTTATTCGACCAATAATCATCCAGCGCCAATTGATCCCAGAGCTGACAGGCGAGCCAACAGGCGCCCCATTGCCGGGGGCGGTGTAATTGCAGCTCGCTCAGCTTGATCTGGACAACATCACAGTCCATCGCCGGCGCTTTTCGATCCTCCGGGAAAATCGCTATCTGCGTCGGCTCATCGTGCCCTTGCTCAAAAACCTTGATCGAGCGGCACCAAGCGGCTCGTTGGCTATCGTTGATTTCCCCGAGATACAGGACTTGTCGCTGCACGACACGGCCATCCCGGCTCCGCCGATTCTCGACGACGCTCCAATAACGGTGTTCTTTCCCGTCTTTGAACCGTTTGTTGGACCGCAAAAACATGGCCGAAGTGTTTAGAAAAACTTCGGCTCGGTCAACGGGGTAGGTCTACACTACAGCGCGTTTCGGGAACTCCGGCCTTGCACTATCAATAACTTGCAATGCGATCGCACCCGAAAACCCATGGAATCCGGGGTTGAGTTGCGGAAGTCGGGCTACCCCTGCCCCGCTTGGCTGGTGTCACCCGCGCGCGGTGTGTGCTGTTCGGTGCAAACACCCCGTGGTAACGGGTGAGATTCACCCGCGGCCGGGGCACCAGCGCCGCCAGGCGGGAGATGAAATCGAGCGGCTCGACAAATGCCCCTGGAGCGAATTTGAACAGCCGCAGGCTGACCCAAAGGGCGGAAGGCAGGATGCCTGGAGTCAGATGACGTGCGTGGTGCCATCACGATACGGGGTCTTCAGCTGGTAGCGCACGTTGCCGTTCGCGGTGAGCGACAAGCGCTTCTCCGAGACCGCCGGGCGGCTGATGTAGCGGCACAGCCGCTCGAGCTTCTTGCGTTCATCCGACCGCGCCGCCTCACCCGCGTGCAGGGAGACAAAATCGCCAGGAGCGAATTTTGAACAGCCGAAGGCTGGCCCGCAGGGCGAAGGGCAGGATGCCCGGAGTCACCCGGCCACCTTGCCCAGCCCGTCATCGAACGGCTCATCGCAGCCCGGCAGCGTCTGCAGCGTGAACACTTTGCGACCTTGGCTAGCGGCCCGACGGCAATGCGATAGGTGATCGAGGCCCGTTCACAGTAAGCGAAGCCTTCCATGGCGCAACGTCAGTGACCGGACAATCCCCAGCCCGCTCATCCCTGACCGGGCGTTCGCCGAACTTCGAAGTGACGTTAGGTCACTTCGGTTTCGGCTCACCCATCGGCCCAGCTTCGAGTTCGTCGTCGACCAGATAGCTGTTCTCCGCGTCCCGCTCCAGCAGCCCTTGGCGCTCCAGAAAACGGCCAACGCGCTGCGCGATGCGGTGGGCCAGGCGCGTGAGCTCGGCGCTCGTTGGCGCCTTCACCCAGCGGAAGCGCAGTGAGCCGTCGGGGCGCTCGACATACACCCCGTCGAGGAACAGCATGTGAAAGTGGATATTCAGGTTGAGCGCACTGCCGAAGCGCTGGATCAGTGCGATCGCGCCGGCCTGGGCCGTCTTACGTGAGAACCCCGCCTTCTTGATCAGGTGCGTGGCGATGCAGCGGTAGACAATGCCTAGCACACGGCCCATGACCTCGGGGCGGCTGGCGAACAGGAAACGCAACGGGTAAGGGACGCTCAGCACCCATTGGCGAACCGGCTGCTCGGGAAACACCTCGTCGACCAGCAGCGCGGCACTCTCGGCCATGCGCCGGGCGCCGCAGCTCGGACAGACTAAATCGCCCGGAGCGATTTGAACTGCCGAAGGCAGGCCCAAAGGGTGGAGGGCAGGATGCCCGGAGTTACCCCCGACGTTTGCAGCTAAACGCCACCAGGTGCTCGTCATGGCAGCCCTCGCAGCGTACCCGTAGAAAGCCACGTTCAAGGCGACCGCATTCGAGGTAAGCCCCAAACTCCCGCTGAACATAGGCCGGCAATTCCGTGCCCTGTGCCGCCAGGTGGGCCTTGAGCG
>JBFGYN010000275.1:0-5565 GCA_041587415.1 Candidatus Competibacterales bacterium
CCTGACTAGCCCGGATATTTCACCAGCATCCGGGGTCCCTGATGAAGTATCCGGGCTAGATCCCGCACGCCGGGCAGGTGAAAACAGGCGTCTATGATCGCTCCGTTTAGCATGAACCAGGAGCACCGACGTACAGTTTGTCAGGTGCGGCGCACTTCCGGCAAGCGCACAGGGGTGCAAGCGCTAACGCGCGACGATGGCCACTTCGCTAGCGCCAATGTTGCGTGGGACCGTGACAGATAATGGCCGCCGCGGCAGGTTCGACTAACGTGGCGAAGAAAGAAGGGCTCCGCATCGCGCGCCGTGCCGGCAACGGGCGTACCGAACGGCCGCTGCTCTTACGACGGCAGACCAACGGTGTCGCAAATGGGCCCAGTTTTTCTCGGTGCCTAATGTGAACTTTTTTGCAGCGGGCTGCCATACCGGGGCTATGCTTTGGATAGGCACAGCTTATCTAACGTGGGCAGGTTCAGAGGGGGGAATAATCGATGAACCGCGTTTTGAAAGTCTTTTGCACCGGTGCCGAGCAGGATCGCCTTGCCGGCGAATATGGGGTAATTGCTCGCTACGACGGTTTTGTGCTGGTTGATTTGTCCGAACAGGACGCGCAGGCCGTTGCCCGTCGATTCCCGGTGGAGGACATCACTGAGCTGTACCAGATCAAGGTGGGAGACACCTTGATCGATACCTCGCAACCGCGGGTCAGCGCAAAAGGCAAGAGTCTCGCACATCCCGCCTATCGCGGCGCACGCCGGCTCGCACCCGGTCATCACCATTACATCGTGCAGTTTGTAGGGCCCATCAAGGATGCATGGCTGACGGAAGTCAGGAAAGCGGGCGGCGAGCCTCGCAGCCCGTTGGGTGGTTTCGCATTTGTCGTCAGGGCTGACGAGGCGGCCCTGACGGCAATTTCCGCTCTGGAGCCCGTACGTTGGGTGGGACATCTCCGGCACGAGGATCGGATATCTAAAAGCCTTTTAGGTGAGCCGTCCGAAAACCTACCCCGGACCCGCATACTATCCGGGTCGTACACCGTCGAATTCTTCAGTGCAAAGGAAATGAAGGACGCCGTTGCGGCGATCAAGGAACTCGGCCTAAAGGTGCTCAGCCAGGACCGAAAGGCAGCACTCATCGTCGTACACGACCCAGACCACGGTGCCGGTGGAAAGAAGCGAATCAAAGAGTTATCTGCCGTCCACGGTGTACGCGCCGTTCGCGAGCGCGCACTGAAACGTCCTTCCAACGACGTGGCCGCTGGCATCATGGGAACTCAGACTGTGCTGGGCAGCAACGGACTCGGGTTGAGCGGGGAAGGCGAAATAATCTGTGTCTGCGACACGGGGCTCGATACCGGCGACGGGAACACCATCCACAGTGACTTCGCGGGCCGACTCGAGGCGATTCTCAGCTACCCGATCTCTCCGAATTACTCACCCTGGATAACCAATCCACGCGCCGATGATGGGCCCGCCGACCTGGACAGTGGTCATGGAACCCATGTGGCGGGCTCCGTGCTGGGCGACGGCAGCGCTGCTCAGGGTGTGTCGGGCATTAGCGCGCCGATCCGAGGTCTCGCGCACCGGGCGCGACTGGTTTTTCAGGCCATCGAGCAGGAAATGAAGTGGCGAAACCCGGGGGATCAGCAACGTTTCGGCCGATACCTGCTTACCGGCATTCCAACCAATCTCGCCACCCTGTTCTCAGATGCGTACAGCCGCGGGGCAAGAATCCACACCAACTCGTGGGGCGGCGGCGAGCCCGGCGTGTACGACGAGCAGTGCGAACAGCTGGATCGTTTCGTCTGGAACCACAAGGATTTCTGTGTGCTGTTCGCAAACGGCAATGACGGAACGGACGCTGACGGCGACGGCAAGATAAACGCCATGAGCGTGACGTCCCCGGCGACGTCCAAGAACTGTATCAGCGTCGGCGCCAGCGAAAACCTGCGGCCCGGCTTCAACGCCAACCGGTACGGCCGCTGGTGGCCCAGGGACTATCCCGCGGCGCCATTCCGGGACGACCCAATGGCCGATAACCCAGAGCACCTGGCGGCGTTTAGCAGCCGGGGGCCGACTCGGGACGGACGTATCAAACCGGATGTTGTGGCACCTGGAACTTTCATCCTATCCACACGCTCGACCATGATCGCACCCAACAACATGGCCTGGGGCGCATTCCCACCAAGCCGAAAGTACTTCCACATGGGGGGAACCAGCATGGCAACGCCCCTGGCTGCCGGGGCAGTCGGGCTGGTTCGCGAGTATCTGCGCACTCGGCAGGGGTTCCAAAATCCGTCCGCCGCGCTGATGAAAGCGACGCTCATCGCGGGCGCCGTCCGTTTGCCTGGCGGTACGGGTGTCCCGGCCGACAACGACCAAGGCTTCGGACGAGTAAACCTGGACCGAATCCTGGTGCCCGAGGCACCCACCGTTGCGAAATTCGTCGATCAAATGGGCGGCCTGCGCACGGGAGAAGTTCACCCCGAGACGCTTCCCATCGCAACGCGGCAGACGCCGCTGCGGGTCGTCATGGCCTACAGTGACTTCCCGGGTTCCAACCTGGTCAACAATCTCAATCTCATCTTGCTCGCGCCAGACGGCAGCCGTCATGTGGGGAACGAGTCCTCGGCCGGTGGTTTGACTATGGATGCAACGAACAATGTGGAGGTCGTCGAGGTACCGAACCCAGTCCCCGGGGAGTGGACAATTCAGGTAATTGCCTCCAATGTTCCGCAAGGGCCCCAGGACTTCGCCCTGGTCTTTCTTGGCCACCTGGGTCAAGCGACAACGCCAGAAGACGTTTTGGATTTCCAATCGACTCCGGCACGCCTAATACCGGACAACACGCCGCGCGGCATCGACGACGCCATCCAGGTCGACCGGTCCGGCGTTGTCGCGGCCGCCAAGGTGGGGGTAGACATCTCCCACACATTTATCGGCGATTTGCGCGTTTGGCTGTCGGCGCCGGATAACCAGCGGGTTCTGCTGCACGATCGCTCCGGGGGCGGCACCGACAATCTCCAGCGCACTTACGACGCCAGCAACACGCCCGCCCTGGCGGATCTGATCGGAATCGCCGTCACGGGCGAGTGGCGGCTTACCGTCGCCGATTTTGCCGCGCTCGACGAAGGGACGCTGGAGCGCTGGAAGCTGACCCTTTCCCTAGCCGACACCGAGGTGTTTCGGGCGGAGCAATCCCCGGGCGTGCAGATTCCCGACAACGACCCGAATGGCATTCAAAGCAGCCTCGCGTTGACTGGCAGTGGCACGATCGCGGCGGTCAAAGTATGGGTCGACATCACCCACACCTGGGTCGGCGATCTTCGCGTCACCATCGAGTCCCCGAGCGGGCGATCCGTCGTTCTCCACGATCGTAGCGGCGGCAGTGTGGACAACATCATCCAGACCTACGAATCCACACAGTTGCTCGAGCTGGCCAATCTAAACGGAGAGCCAATCGCCGGAACCTGGATTCTGCACGTGGTCGATTTGGCCGGGCGTGACACCGGGAAGCTGAATTCATGGGGGCTGCAGATCACCCCGTGAGCCCGAAAAACGCGGGTGAGGCCAGAGAGAATTCCAGGTTAAGGAAACTCTGATTATTTCAGAGTATCCTTGCGACACAAGCACGTGTCGCCGGAATCGACATGGCAACATGTTGATTCCGCGAGGAAAGCGAAAACCGCGCTTTTCGCTTTCCGACCCCTGGCAATTCCTGGATGGAACTGTTCAGGATTTCCTTAATCGAGCCCTTCACCCGTCGCTAGCCAGTGCGCGCAGTCCAAGCCGAGTTCCTGCACAGCCCGCGCATCGTATTCGCGCACCTCTTCCGGCGTGAGGATATCCGCCCAGCGCCCATTTACGCCCCGATGAATAAAAACCTGCGCACCGGCGTCCCAGAATGCGCCGCCGAGGGGAACGCTCTTCACGGCGTTCTGCTTCATCCAGTCGAATGAGCAGTACTCCAGAATGGTGTTCCAATTGGATTCAGCGACCTCAATGTCGAGGTATCCCGCGATGCGACGCAATTCTCCTGATAGATCCCGCTTGAGATTCGCGAAGTGCACAAACAGGACGTTGGGTAGGCCTCGGATTTCCCACCACGTGCGAACATTTTCCCAAAACGGCCAAAATGGATGACCATCACGATCGATCCAGTCCCTCCAATACTGCCGGATATCGCTCGGCGGCGGATCAATTGGCGGCCCAACACGGCCGGGGGTGCCGTTGAGCGCCTCGTACCACTTGTCGTTTGCATTGACATGGTGGTTGTACATGCTCCACACCACATCGCGTCCATCGCGCCCAATGTAGAGATATTTCGCATCGGGCGAAAATACCAAAGCATCTACCGGAAGGTGGGTCTTTAGAAACCGCCTGTGGCTCTGCGCCTCCACCACGGGCAGTTTCACCGCTTTCGGCGGCACCCGAAGGTCAAGCCACGGTGACATTTCGGCCACCTCGAGATTCGGGTCCGGCCCGAATAGCATTTGAGCGACAATCTGCTGCATCCAGGTCGTTCCCGACTTCGCATAAGTAGCAATGACAATGTCGTCGCTGCGAAACTTAAACTCATTCCAGATCGTTGAATCAAAATGATGATTGTGAAGTTCTCGCGTCTTTCTTGGAATCGCTATCGATTTAATCACTGATGTTGTCCCAGAACTGTTTGTCGATAAGGTAACCTTTTATCAAACCCAACCTTTCCCGGCGCCCCGTCGCACAAGATCATTACATTGCAGAGCGCCGGCGTCCGCCAATGCAAGGTGCAGACGCGAATGCATAGCAGGCTCTGTCGAGCAGCCGCAGTGGTGCAGGCCGGGCACTTCCCTCGGGTGAGCCGAGACCGATTGTCCGGCGAATGGCCGCAGGTCGGCAAACGGATGTTTCCGTGTTTCTGTGAGCACCCTGGACCGAGGCGAGAACCGCCCGTCCGCGTTGTTGCGCGGGCTCGCATTGGCGACGGCTAGCCCGGATACTTCATCAGGGACCCCGGATGCTGGTGAAATATCCGGGCTAGGGCTTCGCCTCCCCCGCCTAATGCCAGGGCGCTTCTCACGCTGCTGAAATACAACGAACTTGTGCGAATGGATGAGGGCTTCCCTCGGGACAGCGAAGCGCGAGCACACTGGGTTCACACTCCTTCGATGACAACCATATTCGATGAAGCGCTCTGGTGGCGCAACGCACGGCCCTCCCTATATTCAGGTGACTCGAGCCATTTCTTGGCGATTGCAACGCTTTCGAATTCCAGAATGACGACGCGATTTGGGGACCAATCGCCTTCCAGCACTTCGGCTTTCCCGCCGCGGGCCAAATACTTCCCTCCATAGGCAGCAATGGCCGATGATGCGAGCTTCTTGTAGTCCTCGTAACGTTTCGGGTCATGCACTTTGACATCGACTATGACGTAGGCAGACAAATTGATTTCTCCTAGTTTGTTAACGCGCCTCCAGCCCGGATACTTCATCAGGGACCCCGGATGCTGGCGGAATTCGCAGCCGTCCTGGCGCCGCTCTGGGCGAGGCGAGGGGCGGTGATCCAGTGAATCATCGCCCCTCACCGA
>JBFGYN010000276.1:0-5518 GCA_041587415.1 Candidatus Competibacterales bacterium
GAGCCAGGTCTGGGTGGTCAGATGGCCCTTGCCCACAGATTCCCACGTACTTTCCCCGCCTTCGGCACGCCTGAATGGCGAGGCTGAGAAGTCGTTTTACGGCTTCATTTCGTTCGTCGAAAAGATGTGCGATTAGGGCCGAGTCCCGATCGAGACCCAGCGTTAGCTGTGTCAAATCATTGGATCCGATGGAGAAACCATCGAAGTGGTCGAGAAACTCATCCGCCAAAATTGCGTTGGACGGTAGCTCGCACATCATGATCAGTTTGAGCTCGTCTTTGCCGCGCTCGAGGCCGTTGGCAGCGAGAAGCTCGACGACTTTTCGCGCTTCGTCAACGGTCCGTACGAATGGAATCATGACTTGAACGTTTCGCAGGCCCATGTCGTTTCGCACACGCTTCATGGCCCGGCATTCCAATTCGAAACAATCGCGGAATGTGTCCGAAATGAATCTGGATGCTCCGCGATAGCCGATCATGGGATTCTCTTCGTGGGGTTCGTAGAGATCTCCGCCAAGAAGATTCGCGTATTCGTTGGACTTGAAATCCGACATTCGAACGATGACCGGCTGCGGTTGGAACGCGGCAGCAATGGTTGCAATGCCTTCCTTGAGCCGCTCCACGTAGAATTCCACCGGATCGCCGTAGCCGGCAATGCGGCTGCTGATTTGTGATTTGACGTCTGGCGGCAGTCGGTCAAAGTCGATAAGGGCTTTCGGATGGATTCCGATCATTCGATTTATGATGAACTCCAACCGTGCCAAACCGACACCCGAATTGGGGAGGTGCGCAAAATCGAAGGCACGGTCGGGATTGCCCACATTCATGCTGATCTTGAAAGGCAGGGCCGGTAGTGTGTCGAGACTGACTTCCTTGACCTCGAAATCAAGAAGCCCCTTGTAGAGGTGGCCGGTGTCGCCCTCGGCACAGGAGACCGTTACGGGATCGCCGTCCGACACGACGTCCGTGGCGTTGCCGCATCCGACGACCGCGGGGATCCCCAGTTCGCGCGCCACGATCGCCGCGTGACAGGTCCGTCCTCCCCGATTCGTCACAATAGCCGACGCGCGCTTCATGACTGGCTCCCAGTCGGGATCCGTCATGTCGGTAACCAGGACGTCTCCGTCCACCACCTTCGACATTTGACTGGTATCGCCGACCACTCGTGCCGGTCCGCGTCCAATCTTTTGGCCAATGCTGCGGCCGCTCGCAAGCAGCTCTCCCGTGGCCCGTAGGTGGAAACGGAGCAATGTTTGCGCGTCCGCTCGGCTCTTGACGGTCTCCGGTCGCGCCTGGAGAACATAAAGACGCCCATCGTTGCCGTCCTTGGCCCATTCGATGTCCATGTGCAGGCCGTAGTGCTTTTCAATGATCAGTGCCTGTCGGGCCAGGGCTTCGAGATCGGCGTCGGGCAATGCGAATTCAAGCCGGTCCTCGGTCGGAACGTCCACGATGCGCACGAACTCCTTTGCCAGCGGGTCGTCGTTGTAGATCATCTTGATCGCCTTAGTGCCGCGATTTCTGCGCAGCACGGCATGTCGTCCAGCCTCTAGCGTTGGCTTGTGGATATAGAACTCGTCCGGGTTCACGGCACCCTGCACCACGGTTTCGCCCAGACCGTAGGAGGCTGTGATGAATACGACATCGCGAAAGCCCGATTCCGTATCCATCGTGAACATGACGCCACTTACGCCGATGTCGGAGCGCACCATGCGCTGGACGCCCGCTGAAAGGGCAACGTGGCTGTGCTCGAATCCATGATGCACGCGATAGGAAATTGCCCGGTCGTTGTAGAGCGACGCGAATACTTCCTTGACCTTGCGGAGCACGTTGTCAATGCCTCGAACATTGAGGAACGTCTCCTGCTGGCCAGCGAACGACGCGTCGGGAAGATCTTCTGCGGTTGCCGAGGACCGCACCGCGACCGCGACCGGGGCTCCGGCCTCTTGCTCCAGGCGCTCATGAGCCTCTCGAATCGCTTGTTCGAGCCCAGGTGGCAGGGGAGTATCCAGGATCCATCGGCGAATGCTTGCGCCGGCCCTTGCGAGTGCTTCGACGTCATTCGTGTTCAGTGCCCGAAGCTCGGCGTCGATGCGCTGATCCAGCGAGCTGCCAGCGAGAAACTCCCAATACGCATTTGCCGAGGTGGCAAACCCCCCAGGAACCTGGACTCCCGCACTCGTCAAGTGACTGATCATCTCGCCCAGGGAAGCGTTTTTGCCCCCGACCCGCTCCACGTCGGCCATACCCAGGGAATCGAACCAATGCAGATAATCCACCATAGTCGGATCCTCGAGGCGTGGAAATTGTCGGTCAACGATCAAAGATCGGCGTCATTGTCTCATGGCAATCCGGCTCGGCCGTTGCTACGCTGACAGTCCGACCCTGGGCCGATTGGCGGCCGCAATGGTATCGGCGATGTTGCTAACTTGCCAAGAGTCCTGGAGACGAGTTCGTGCTGCGCACGGCACCTTCGCGGGGCTCATGGACCTATACGAGCGGAACTATATGCTGGTGCGGCGGCTCAGTCCGATGCTTCCGGCTGCGCCGTGCCACACCATCTCAAAGGTAGAGGGGGGGCTCGACCTGCACTTGAGCGTGCTCGAGCGCCACCGCTATACGACCGACCTTCGATTGACCTACGAGTTTTCGCGCGGTTGCCAAAACCGACAGGAACCCAACCTCAGCATCCGCGTCTACCACGATGCGCGGGTTGCAGAAGTCTTGGCCGCCCATTTGCGGCACCGCCCCCCGTTCCACTTTCCCTCCGAGGGCCATGTGGATCTGTCGTCGCGCTGGCGGGCCAATCGATTCCTATTCAAGTGGCTCAGCTACTGTCTTCACCAGGGTCACGCCTTCGCGGGCAGTGCCGCTTGTTCCGACTTGGAATCTTGACTAGTTTGCTTGGTTAATTTACGGTCCGGCCGAAATAGTGCAGGTCGAATGCGGATCGCGGGTTGAGCAAATGAGGCTTTCTACCAAGGGACGCTACGCCGTTACGGCGATGTTGGATCTTGCCATGCACGATCGAGCGGGGCCGGTGACGCTTGCCGAGATCTCGGAATGTCAAGAAATTTCCCTGTCCTACTTGGAGCAGCTGTTCGCGAAACTACGCCGGGGTGGACTCGTGAAAGGTGTGCGTGGTCCCGGCGGTGGTTACCGGCTCGCGCGGCCGTCGTGTGAGATTACCGTAGCCGACGTCATTTGTGCCGTGGATGAGAACGTGGATGCTACCCGTTGTCGCGGCCGCGAGGATTGCCAGAATGGTCGCCGCTGTCTTACCCACGAGCTCTGGGGTGATCTCAGTCGACACATTCAGGATTTTTTGGAAGGCATAACCCTCGACCAGTTCGTGAATCGCAATTCGGTCCGAGAAGCAATGGTTCGCGAAGACGCATTACGCGGGCGGTGCACGCCGGGCGCCGTGACAATCAACGTCGAAGCCATCAGGAAATCAGAGGTCGTCTGAGGTTGGTTTTTTCGGCGTTTCATTGAGAGAGGCCATGCAGGTACCCATTTATCTCGACTACGCAGCCACGACGCCGGTGGATCCGCGGGTTGCGGAGAAAATGATGGGATGTCTGAAGCCGGACGGGGTGTTTGGCAATCCGGCCTCCCGGTCACATGCGTTTGGCCGCAACGCGAGCGCCGCAGTGGATGGCGCCCGCAATGAGGTGGCGACATTGATTGGTGCGCACGTCAGGGAAATCATCTGGACATCTGGCGCCACCGAGTCCGACAACTTGGCCATCAAGGGTGCCGCACAATTCTATCGGCGCAAAGGGCGCCACATCGTGACCGTGAAGACGGAGCACATGGCGGTGCTGGACACCTGCCGCCAGCTGGAACGCGAAGGTTACGACGTGACCTACCTGCTGCCCGAGCCGAATGGACTGCTGGATGTAAGCAGGTTCCAAGACGCTCTTCGCGACGATACGATTTTGGTGTCGGTCATGTTTGTAAACAATGAGATCGGTGTCGTTCAGGAGATCGCGAAGATTGCGCGCATTGCTCGCGATCGGGGCATCGCATTTCACGTGGACGCCGCACAGGCGGCAGGCAAGGTACCGATCGACGTAGAGGCCCTGGGCGTAGACCTCATGAGCCTCTCGGCACATAAGGTTTACGGGCCGAAGGGAGTAGGTGCTTTGTACGTGAGACGTCAGCCACGAATTCGTATCGAGGCCCAGATGCATGGCGGCGGTCACGAGCAGGGTATGCGCTCGGGTACGCTGGCAACACACCAAATTGTCGGCATGGGCGAGGCGTTTCGGATCGCCCGCGAGGAGATGGAAGTCGAGGGCGAGCGGATCGCCGCGTTGCGCGAGCGTTTGTGCTCGGGAATTTGTGGTATCGAGGGGGCATACCTGAACGGAGACGGAAACCGTAGCGTCCCAGGAATACTGAATGTGAGCTTCAACTACATCCAAGGTGAGTCGCTCAGCATGGCGCTCGGGGACATTGCCGTCTCCTCCGGCTCGGCCTGCACATCGGCAAGTCTGGAACCGTCCTACGTGCTGCGCGCGCTGGGACGGAGCGATGAATTGGCGCACAGCTCGATCCGCTTCAGCATCGGACGATTCACGACGGATGCTGAAATCGATTACACAGTTGCATTGGTTCAACGCGCAGTCGGGCGCCTGCGCGACCTGTCGCCGCTGTGGGAAATGCGCCAGAAGGGTATCGATCTGGATCAGGTAATGAGCACAGTGCACAAGTGTCCCCTGCAATAGGTTCATGGCATTTCAGCGGGGCAAGAGGCGACTAGGCGCTAGGCGGGCGGGTGAGGGGCGCTCGGAAAGGCAGCGACCTCATGGGACGGGAAACGGGGTAAGCCCGAACATCCCGATGACGGTTGGAGCCAGTTCTGGAGCTCTGTTAACGTCGGGCGAAACCGCGAATGGTCGATCAGAGTCCTGAGAGCATTCTGGCATTACGCAGCCTATGGGCACTGCTCCGGACACAGCGCTGGGCTGCACTGGCGTCGATCGGCCGCGACGGACCCGAAGCCTCTTGGGTGGCGTACACGGTCGATGAGCAGCATACCGCGGCCATCCTTCACCTGAGTCGTCTAGCGGCTCACACGCGCAACTTGGAACGGGATCCACGCGCCTCCCTGGCCATATGTGAGCCGGATCGGTCTGGTGTCGATCCTCAGCAATTGGTTCGCGTGTCGTTCCATGGCGTCGTGGAATTCATCGACCCCGGAACGGCGGATTACGACTTCGCCTGCAGCATCTATCAGTCACACCTGCCGGACTCCACGCGCCAATTTGGCTTCAGCGACTTCCGGTTGCTTCGGCTCAGGCCGCATACGGCACGATTCGTGGGCGGGTTCGGCCAAGTCTACAGCTTCGACCCCGAGCAAATCCGTCAGGCGCGGCGTGGCTGATTCTTTGGGCGGAACTTGCTGACGCGGCGCTGGAAAACTGCGAAAAGCCTATCGTCCGCTCCCGGGGCGAAGCGCAGGGTCGCGTAGAGTTCCGTGATTTCATGAATGTCCCGCTGCAGGTCGGGAC
>JBFGYN010000277.1:0-5506 GCA_041587415.1 Candidatus Competibacterales bacterium
CAGGACAATGCCCAGCGTGCCGAACAGCAGCACTTGGAGTTCCGGCAAGTCCGGCCGCGCCAACAGCATTCCGACCAATGCGGTGAACGTGATGAGCGCCACCACCTTGGGTTTCGTCAGTTCCAGATAGTCTCGCCAGGTTGTGTTTGGCCCGGAAATTGGCCCAGAAATCTCACCGGGCGGACTGCCTCTGGCTGATATTGCTTTGTTATTCATAATGTAATTAGTGAATTTCGGGTCAACATTCCGGGATGGTTCGTCCTATTCGGTTTTCGCTCCAATCTGGCTTCCCATCGCGGCCGATCCGCCTCCGGCCAGACTCACGGGCTCAGTCTGCCGACTCAGGAGCGTTTCCCTGCCTCCTCCGAGGCTCCCCCTCCAGGCGACGAAGTTTACGGTAACCAGGCTCAATATCAGCAGCGCCGCCACGCCATTATGCGTCACAGCCAACGCCAGCGGCAGTCCGAGCAGGACATTTCCAATTCCCAGTCCCACCTGCACGCACAGAAGGATACCGATGCCCCATCCCAGTCTAGCGAGCCGAACATCGCGCGACGCCCACGAGACCAGTCGGCCACTGAATGCGGCCAGGTAGATCAATACCACGAGCGCTCCCAGGCGATGGGTCACCTGAATGGCAGCGCGGGCATCGTGATCCAGTACCCCGTGCTCGTAGTCCACGCCGAGCCGCCGCCATAGGACGAAGGCTTCGCGGAAATCCATCTGCGGCCACCACTCGCCCCGGCAGGTGGGGAAATCCGTGCAGGCGAGAGCCGCATAGTTCGCACTGGTCCACCCTCCCAGAGCCGCCTGCAGTGCGACGAGAAGCAGTCCGAAGGCTGCCCACATCCTCAGGCCCTGCGCGACGGGCACTGCACGGAGGTTTCCGGCGGTCTCCAAGTACAGCCACCACAGAAGCGCAAGCGTTGCGAATCCACCGAGCAAATGCGCCATGACGACGACCGGCTTGAGCAAGAGGGTGACCGTCCACATGCCCAACAAAGCCTGAAACACGATCAGAACCACAAGCATCAATGTCAGGTTCGATGCCGTGCGCTGGTGCGGCCGCTGCCGCCAAGCGGCGGCCGCAAGTGCGACCACGAGCAGCCCGAGCATACCCGCGCCGTAACGGTGAACCATTTCCTTCCAGGCTTTCCCGACTTCCAGCGGCCGGTCTGGAAAGCTCGCATTTGCCTTCGCAATGGCGACATCCGATCCCGGAACGGCGATCATCCCGTAGCAGCCTGGCCAGTCGGGACAGCCGAGTCCCGCGTCAGAGAGCCTGACCCACGCACCGAGAACGACGACAAACAGGGTGATGACGACGCCGGTGGCAGCGAGGCGATGGATTTTCTTCACGGCTCACCCAATCTTGGATAACTTGAGCAAGCGCTTGAGGTCCTTGATCATTCCCGGTGCATCGCGACCGGCTGGATAGTGCATAATCAGATTTCCCAGGGGGTCGACCAAGTGTATAGAGCCACGAAATCCGAACGGAGCATCGGATTCTGCCACAACTACGTCGAGGCCCGAAAACTCTCGATCAATAAGGGCGTCGAGATGCGCATTAGGCTTGCGGAACAGTACCAGTAATCGTTGCACACGGCCCATTTCCTTGCCAAGAGCGAGGCGGACTTGACGCATGTGGTAGAGCGCAAGCTCGCACGCTTCGTCGCAGTCACCCTCGAGCGCGTAAACCAGCGTCCAGCGACCGGAAAGATACCCGGCATGCGGTGCCGCGCCGTTCACGGCGCTCGCGTGCAACGGAGCCAAAGCGCGAACGGGCTGTACTAAAATCCCGTGGTTGACGGTCCCTTCAGGTCGCCAGACCTGCACCAGGTACATGGCCGCCCAGATGGGCACGAAGAACAACAGGGCGAGCAGAATCAGGATCCACCGCCCACGATTTCGCCGTGTATCGCATTGCTGATTCACACTAGCCCGCCCCGGTCACCGGCTCACCCGAACATTGATTGCGTGATGCCAGTCTGGTTTTGAATTGCAAAGCCCGGCGAACGCTGTTGGCCAGCCTGTACCCCGGGTCGGAATCCGGAATTCTCCCAGGGACTGACCAGAACGGCGGGTACAGTTCGTACCTAGGTACCAAGCCCGAAATGATAGACGCAACGAAACAGTATCGACGGTTCCGGTTCGGCCCCGCGCACTGTCCGTGATGGAATTCACGCCCGTCGAACGTTCACCGCCACGAATATAACCGCAAGCGCGGCCGCCAGGGAAAACCACTGCAGGGCGTAACCACGGTGCCGTTCCGGCCCGAACCGCGCGGGAGTATCCCACTGCCGCTCGAACCCGCCGGCCGCGTCCGGGGAGAGAAGAATCATCGAGCGAATCAATTGGAGTCCGGTTCGGCGGGACAACTCGTCGAAATCCACCGTGATCACGATCAAGGGCCAGAACTCGCGGGCAACAGATCCATTGCCCAAGAGCAATCCGACGGCGGGCGGCGCATCGAGTAGACCCGTTACGGTCACACGGCCCATTGGCGCGGGCAATTCCGGCAGCTGTTCTCGACTGGGACCGAGTGGTACCCAGCCACGGTTTACTAACACACCGACTCCGTCTCCCAGGTCCAGCGGCGTCAACACGTGAAATCCGACACGCCCCCCCAAAGTACGATTGTCCAGGAGAATCTGGCGCCGATTCAGATACACGCCAGTGGCATGAACTGGCCGAAATCGGTCGGTCGCTGGGTCTGTTGCCAGGCTCCGGACATCGAGCGGCGCAGCCGCGGATTGGGTTAATCTGGCGCGCGCCAGCTGCTCCTTGAAGTCCGCTCGCCCGAGCTGCCAAAATCCCAGCAATATCAAGCCTGGCAGGAGTATTACGGTCACCAGTGCCGGAAGCATCGAGACGGAAAATTCCCAGCCCTGAGATCGGATCCGGATCATCGCAGTTTCGTGGCGATCGATCGCCGGTTACGTATACTGGCACTCTTTTCGGAGTTTGCCGTCTTGACGATGTTCAAATTTGCGATCGTGCTACTGCTGTTGGTGGTGCTGGCCAGCCTTGGCGCGAGCCTCGTTTTCATGGTCCGTGACCGGGGTCGCAGCAAACGTCCGGTGATGGCACTGACGGTCCGAATCGGTCTGTCGGTGGCGCTATTTGCGATGTTGATCGTCGGTTACTTCACGGGCACGATTCGACCACACGGGATCTACCCAAGCGTTCCCAGCGTCACGCCGCCGCAACTTCCGGACGGCTGACAGTCGCGAAAAGACGCGCACTGGTTCAGAGCTTGCCGGCAGCACGTGACGGTGCTGTCGCGGCTGACCTGAAATCATGGCGTTGCCGATGGCATATCGCAATGGGTGGTTTTCGCCTTCCGTAGCACGCCAAAAACCCGAACAGACTGGTTCGCAGCCCTCCGGCGATCTCGGCAAGAATGAGGGTAGAATCGGGCCGACCTACAGCCAATACACGAATACGAACAAGCCCAACCACACCACGTCCACGAAGTGCCAATACCACGCCGCCGCTTCGAAGGCGAAGTGGTTTTCCGGTGTGAAATGGCCACGCATGGACCGGATCAGCATCACGCCCAGCATGATGGCGCCGATGGTCACGTGCATGCCGTGGAAGCCAGTAAGCATGAAAAAGGTCGAGCCGTAAATTCCGGTGGAGAGGGTCAGGTTCAGGTCGGAATACGCATGAATGTACTCGATGGCCTGCAACATGACGAACAACGCACCCAGCGCTACGGTTGCGCCGAGACCTATGATCAACTTTCGCCGATTTTCCTCTTTCAGGCCCCAGTGAGCCCAGGTAATGGTGACGCCGCTGCTCAATAGAATCAGCGTATTGAGGGCCGGCAAACCCCACGCACCCATCGACTCATACTCGCCCCCCACCATCGCCGGACCGTTCGTTGGCCACGCGTCCTCGAAACCACTCCAGAGCAGAGCGTTCGTCATGAAATTGTTGCCTTCGCCCGCAAGCCAGGGTATCGAGTAGGTCCGGGCGTAAAAGAGGGCGCCGAAAAAAGCGGCAAAAAACATGACTTCGGAGAAAATGAACCACCCCATGCTCCATCGGAAGCTCATGTCGACCTGTTCGTTGTACATGCCGGATTCGCTTTCCCGGATCACGGTTCCGAACCACCCGAACAGCATGACCAGCACGATGACCGAACCGACCACCATGAGCGTCGTTCCCGCGCTGCCGCCGTTCAGGGCCTTGGCAGCCCCCACTAGCAGAACGAAGAGGCCCACGGACCCGACCATAGGCCAGTGGCTACCGTGCGGTACGTAATATCCTCCGGATGCTTGACTCATACCCCCAATCCTCGTTCCACGATTTTTCGTTCCTGATTGTCGCGAGGGAGATCTTCCCGATTCAGATCGTCTCGGTTCAGATTTTGGGCCGTTTGGCGACCGTTCGACTTCACCTTCGCCTCGAAAAACGTGTAGGACAAGGTGAGCGTATTCACGTCCTTGGGTAGATCGGGACTCACCATGAAAGCAAGCGGCATTTGTTTGCCTTCACCGGGCGCGAACGACTGGGAGGTAAAACAGAAACACTCCGTCTTGTTGAAGTGCCTGGCGGCGCGACCGGGTGCGACACTCGGTACGGCCTGGGCGGTTCGGGCCGAACTAACCAGATTTCGCGCATAAAACGTCGTTTGATACATTCGGCCGGGTTGCACCTTCAATTTGGAGACAGCCGGTCGAAACTCCCAAGGCGCGTTGGCTGCTACGTTTGCGACGAACTCGACGGTAACCGAACGGGATGTATCCGCCTGGATTCCAGAGACCTGGGTCGGACCGTCGGCGGTCCGACCGTTGAAACCCGTTACCTCACAAATCAAGTCGTAGAGCGGCACCAACGCGAAACCGAAGCCGAACATGACGATGGTGACCGCCACGAGTTTGAGACCGACGCGCCGATTCGATGCGGCTTGGTGCAATTCTCAGCTCCGGGCGACGAGCAAAAATATGCCCGCGTAAAAACCAAGTGCCGCGAGACCCAGCCAGATGGCAGTACGCCGGGCATGCGCCCGGCGCTGAGCCGAATCCGTCACGAGTGCGCTTCCTCGGCGGGAATAGCCGGTGGCGTCTCGAAGCTGTGATAAGGCGGCGGCGAAGGAAGCGTCCACTCCAAACCGTGCGATCCCTCCCAGACATGGTCGGTCGCCTTTTCACCACCGCGAATAGTCTGGACGATGATGTAGACGAACAGCAACTGCGAGAAGCCGAACAGGAAGGCTCCCACCGAAGATATCGCATTGAATTCCGCGAACTGAAGCGCGTAGTCCGGGATCCGGCGCGGCATACCCGCCAGCCCCAAGAAGTGTTGGGGGAAAAACAAGACGTTGACGCCTACCACCGACAACCAGAAGTGCCAGTTTCCCAGTTTTTCGTTGTACATGTGCCCGGTCCACTTGGGCAGCCAGTAATAGGCGGCCGCCATCACGGAGAACACGGCTCCGGTCACCAGCACGTAATGAAAGTGCGCGACCACGAAATAGGTGTCGTGATACTGGAAATCC
>JBFGYN010000278.1:0-5486 GCA_041587415.1 Candidatus Competibacterales bacterium
ACCCGCGAAAAACCGGATAGCGTCCACGATGACATAGTGTCACTTGCTAATATAATCACAACTCACTGTTTTATTTAACGTAATGGTCCAAGTCAGAGCGTCCTGGTGTAACGTTCGGGCTAGCCCGGACGTTGCACCGTGGCGCTCAGTTCCCGTCCGCGCAGGCGTGCGAAGAGCGTCGTCGCGAGAAACAGCAGGAGGCCCAGCACGACTTCGGCCATGGGCAGCCACGGTCTCTCCGGTTCTCCGGCGAGCTGAAATACGCCGAGGGCGAAGTAGAACAATGCGAGAAAGCTCGTCCAGGCGTGGGTGTACGGCCTGCCGTGGATAAGGCCGCGTAAGGGGAACAGTAGCGGGCCCGCCACGATGAGAAGTAGGAGGGCTCTCGGAAACGCCGAGGGCGGCGAGATGAATCCGTGCCAGGCGACCAGGAGAAAGAACAGGCCAAAGTACGCCGTCAGGGCCACTGCCCGCATCAAGCGGGTCATGGAAGACCGAGCCTGGCTACCGTATCGGCAATGCGTCTGCCCAGAGCGCGACAAAGTGTCTTTTCATGTTCGCTCAGTGGCTTTTCGTTGTCCGGACCTGCGTGATGACTTGGGCCGTAGGGTGTTCCGCCACTGCTCGTGTCCATGAGAGCGCGCTCGGTGTAGGGGAGCCCGAGAATCAACATACCGTGATGCAGCAGCGGTATGGCCATGGTCAGCAAGGTGGTTTCTTGACCTCCATGAAGGCTTCCCGTCGAGGTGAATACGCCCGCCGGTTTACCGGCGAGTTTCCCCGAAAGCCACAAGTCGCTCGTGCGATCCAGGAAGTACTTCAGGGGTGCTGCCATGTTGCCGAAGCGAGTCGGGCTGCCCAACGCCAGGCCAGCGCATTCGCTCAGGTCCGCCTTGCCGACGTAGGGCGCACCCTCTGCGGGGATGTCCGGCTCCGTCGATTCGCAAACGGTGGAAACGCGCGGCACGGTCCGCAATCGAGCCGACATGCTCGGAACGGATTCCACACCTCGGCAAACCTGTTGTGCCATGGCGCGGGTCGCCCCATGGACGCTGTAGTAGAGAACCAGTACCTCAGCCACTCGGCCTCCGTCGGTTAGGAATACACGAATCGAATCAACATCTCATTCACTGTGAACACGAAATCGACACTACGCGGCGTCACGAGAGAATTTCGAGCACATTTTCCGGTGGGCGTCCAACGGCGGCTTTCCCTCCGGCAACCACGATCGGCCGCTCAATGATCTTCGGAAACTGGATCATCGCGCGCACCAAGGCCTCTCGCGGAAGACGCGGGTCGTCCAGGTTTGCTTGACCATACTCAGGCTCCTTGCGCCGCATCAGTTGCCGCGGTTCCAGGCCAAGGCGGGTCAGGATTTCCTCCACTTCTGTTTCCGAAGGTGGGGTGCGGAGGTACTCGACGACTCTTGGCTCGATGCCCCGAATCCGCAAGAGCTGCAGGGCATCCCGAGACTTCGAGCAACGGGGATTGTGATAGATGACGACTTCCGAGGGGTCGAGCACGTACACTTCTCCTGGCCTTGACGCTTTCCGCGACCCGGTGCTAGCGTTTTCCCGGTCCAGAACGGACGGCTATTACAGAATATCAGCACATTGCGCCGCAAACTTACAACCGCACTGTTCGCCGCGCAGCTGCTGCTGGCATGCGCAACAGCACCCGTGCAGGAAATGAGCGATGCCAGGCAAGCCATCGCTGCGGCCCACCGCGCAGGCGCGGAGGAAAGCGCTCCTGGCGATCTGCGAGCCGCACGCGAACTGCTCAGTCGAGCGCAAACCCGGTTGGAAGAAGGCGACTACGAAACGGCCCGCCGCCTTGCCACCGACGCCCGCGTAGCGGCGATGGCGGCGCGGGAAAGGGCGACTCTTGGCGACTAGCCCATGGCACTCGTGGGGAGCGCGTTGTCCGTAGCAAACTCGATTTTCGAGGAGGTCGGAGTAAACGACGTAGTGAATTTGCTTTGTGTCCCGACCCACGAGTTTGTTGCGTTCGCCGAACTGCGAGCAGCCACAGAATGCGCGGTCTCGGCTCACCTGGAGGGTGTGCACGGCATCCACCGCCGCGGCGTGGCAGCTGCTCGGCAGAGACCGCCGTGCCTGCGCTCCCGCGCCTTGCTCTGGCGCAAGCGGGGCGCACCGCAATGGAACGAAACCTTGGGACGGGACCCCACGGTGGTTTCGAGTGGACTGGTAAGTGATGCGGGTTAGCCCTCCGGGGTGGATGGACCGATTCACGCCGACGTCGACGGCCGTTGTCACGGCTTGGAAGTTTCTCAGGTTCACGATTCATCGCTTTCTCGAAGACCGCTGTATGCAGGCCGCTGGCGTGCTCACCTACACTACGCTGCTTGCAATCGTCCCTCTCTCGGCTGTGGCTCTGGGTGCGTTCTCCGCCTTCCCCGTGTTCGATCAGTTTTCCGGCATGATTCAGGATTTCATCTTCCTCAACTTCGTGCCCGCAGCCGGCGAAAGCATTCGCAGCAATCTGCAAGCGTTTGCGGCGAAGGCCAATCAGCTTACGGCTGTCGGGACCGGCTTTCTGTTCGTAACGGCGATCATGATGGTCGCCGCGATCAGTCACGCCCTCAACGACATCTGGAAGACGCACTATCGACGATCCGTGGCGGGAAGGGTTGCTGTTTACTGGGCGATGCTGACGCTCGGGCCGATATTGATCGGCATCAGCCTGGCAATCAGTTCTTACCTGTTTTCACTACCATTCTTTGCGAGTCAAGCGCTACCAGGCCTGCGCCGAGCTTTGGTGGGCATGCTGCCATGGGCAACCTCGACCCTCGCGTTTACCCTGACCTATACCATCGTTCCCGATGCACGAGTTCCTCTCCGGCGGGCCCTGCTCGGCGCCGGCTTTGCGGCCGCGTTGTTCGAAATTGCGAAGCGCGGTTTCGCGCTGTACGTGACCCAGTTTCCGACCTATCAGGCCATCTACGGCGCACTGGCAGCGATACCGATTTTTCTATTGTGGGTCTACGTGTGCTGGCTCATCATCCTTCTCGGGGCAGAAATTGCCTACTGCCTGGATCAACCTGACGGGTGGTCCACGGACGGCGGTGGGACCGACCCGGATCTTGTGCTCGCCGTGCGGGTGCTCGGATATCTGAACAGTGCGATGCTGTGCGGTGAGGAGGTCCGGGAACGAGAAATAGTGCGGGCGGAGAAGAATTTGGGACGCGACCGCCTGAGCCGCCTGCTGCAGGATCTGGCGGATTCGCGGCTCATTCACCGGACATTCGATGGGGGCTGGGCCCTGCGCCGCGATCTCAACGATTTCACCCTTGCAGATCTGCTGCGCGTTCGTCCTTACGCAATTCCGTCGCTGGAATCTGTCAAACGAACCAACCCCGTGAACCGTGCTCTCGCTCACTATTTGGAAGCGGCAGGCCGAGGTCTGGACAGTTCGTTGGACGTACCACTGCGGGATGTCTTCAAGGCGGCAAGCGTCACGCGATCCGAGCAGCTCGGTGCAAGCGACCCGTCTGCGGTCAATGGGGGGGCGGCGCGCCAAACTCTGCTGTAGCCGGCATTCGCATGGGTGAGTATGCAACAATATTGCGCGGCACGATCGTCATGGCATACCGACACTTGCCGGTAGTGCTGGGCGCGCTCATGGTATTCGGCGTTGCCGTCGCAGCGCCCGATTTCGAGTTGGAGGATCTCGACGGGGTGCAGCACCGCTTGTCGGACTATCGCGGAACCTGGGTCATTGTGAATTACTGGGCAACTTGGTGCCCGCCCTGCATTGACGAAATGCCGGCGCTCATGGATTTCTACGAGACACACCGTGAAGACGGTGTGGCCGTGCTCGGGGTCAACATCGAGGAAATCGACGTGATGGAATTGCGCCATTTTGTCGACTCGCTGCTGGTGGGATATCCGATCCTTTTGTCGGGTGCGCACCCACCGGAATCGATGCCTGCCGTATTTGGGCTGCCCACGACCTTCGTCGTCTCACCGGAGGGCGACATCGTCGCGACGAGCATTGGCCCGGTCACGGGAGCCGATCTGGAAGCATCGATCCGCGAGCACGGTGGCTTCGTCGAGCCCGGCGAGTAGGCTGAAATGACGAGGATTGCCGTACTGTGTCTCGTTTCCGGCCGCGTCCAGGGCGTGTGGTATCGGGGTAGCGCCCGCGAGAAGGCCCGGGAGTTGAATGTCACCGGTTACGCAAAAAATCTACCCGACGGTCGGGTTGAGGTCCTGGCATGCGGTCTCGAGCCTGACGTGAATGCACTCATCGAATGGCTTTGGCATGGGCCGCCCGACGCCCGCGTAAGCGATGTCAGTCGGCAGCCCGCGAGGGTACCGGAGAGATTACGGACGTTCGAGACTCGGTGATGCCGAGCAAATCAGTGGGGTCCGCACCATGCGCTGCACCATCTATAAGAGCACCAGGCGTCTCGACACGTACTTGTACGTTCCCGTTGCCGAGAGTCTCGGTGCTGTTCCTGCCGAACTCATGATGGCCTTTGGTGATCCGGTGGAAGTGATGAGTTTGGTGCTGACACCGTCCCGATCCCTCGCGCAGGAGGATGTGATCAAGGTCATGCGCAACTTGCTGCTGCGCGGTTTTCACTTGCAACTTCCGCCGCCAGAGATGCGACTGCTGTCGAGCTCCGGGGGCGGAAATACCCTTCATTGACGCAATTCGTGACCAGTTCGGGCACCTCACTCCGTCTGTTTCCATTCGGCCTTCCGTCAGACCGAGCTGATGCTCTTCGGGGTCGCCCAGGCTGCGAGATCGGCACAACCGTGGTCCAAAGCGTGCCATTCCGAGGTCGTTTGGAAGTGTGCGACGGCGGCGGTCGGAAACGCTTTTCCCCCAGCTGAAACAGGGGCGGCCCCGCGCGTCAAAAATCTCACCAGCGCTTCGACGCCGGGATTGTGGCCCACCAGCATCGCCACGCGTACCGCGTTCGGTAGCCTCCCAATCACGCTGAGCAACGTGGCGTACGATGCTTCGTAGACATCGTTTACCCACTGGATGTTTTCTGGCGCCAGGTCAAGCACTGAACAGACCCGCAGCGCGGTCTGCCGAGTACGCTCCGCGGGTGAGGACACGATGATTTCGGGAACTGGTGCCCGCTCGGCCAGCCATGCCGCCATGGTCATGACATCTCGTTCACCGCGAGCGTTTAGGGGTCGCTCGAAATCCGTATTCACACCAGCACTCCAATCCGACTTGGCATGCCGCATCACGATCAAGTTGCGCATATCCCGACCCTCGGTTTTGCGCTTCGTCGACCCCCCTTTAGGCCCCATGGTTCGCGATTGCCTACCGCAGATCGATGCCGATTCACGTGGGCCAATCCGTTTGCTGCAGGCGCTCCCGGATAAATGCCATCAAGCGTTCCGTGCCGATCATGGTGGCCTCCTTGTCCCGGCGACCCTGATATTCCAGTTCATTGTTTCTTAGACCGCGTTCTCCGATCACGATTCGGTGCGGAATGCCGA
>JBFGYN010000279.1:0-5485 GCA_041587415.1 Candidatus Competibacterales bacterium
CATGTATGCCGAGCTGGTGGGGTTCGGCATCAACAGTGACGCCTATCACATGACCTTGCCAGCGCCCGGTGGTGAGGGTGCCATCCGTTGCATGCAGTCCGCATTGCAGGACGCGGGCCTGAATCCCGAGGACGTCGACTACGTCAATGCACACGGGACATCCACTCCAGCGGGCGACCGGGCAGAGTCTGATTCCGTCAAGAAGGCGTTCGGCGACCACGCCTACAAACTGGCCGTAAGCTCGACGAAATCCATGACGGGACACACGCTCGGCGCGGCGGGTGGTGTCGAGGCCGTATTCGCGATATTGGCGATCCGAGACAACGTGGCGCCGCCAACCATCAATCTGGACAACCCAGATGAGGGCTGCGACCTCGACTACGTGGCGAATCAAGCACAGGAGAGAAAGATCGATGTGGCGCTGTCGAACTCCTTCGGATTCGGAGGCACCAACGGTACGGTGATCTTCCGGCGATTGGGCTGAAATCGGACCAAATCGGAAGGGTGGTGCAACAGGGCGCTGGTGAAATAGCCGCTTTATCTCCAGAGCGCCAATGTTCGGGCCCATAATTGCGCGCGACGACAGGTCCCAGGGCGAGCCATCGGAATTTTCGTGGGTTCCGAATGCCCACCTTATACGATCATGCGCCATGTCCGTGTCTCGCACTGGCCCTCGCGCGATTCTGCAACCGGGTGCGGCCATTACCGCGCACACAATCCCCAGCCCGTTGCCGCTTTCGAGCTGCGCGGAATCGGGGGCTGCAGAGCTACCGCGTAACTTCGATCCCGTACCGTCGTTGCGTTCTCGCCTCGTATCGACGGCACGGGGCGTTGCCCGCACACTCATCGGGACCAGCGCAATCGCTTCGCGGTGGCGTCCTGCCGCGGAGCCGTTCGCTCAACCATCGGTAGCCGTTGGCAAAGCTGGCCGGAACGAGTCATCCTGGGAGTATTCTCATGCGGCGGTTCGTCGCGCTCGTATTTGCAATCATTGCCCTGGCTGCCGTGGCTGGGGTTTCCGTTTTCACCGATGTGCGCCGATTCGGCTCTCGCCCTATGTCAATCCCCAGCGGCGGCCTGGACTTCGAAGTCGAACGGGGGACGAGCCTGCAAAAGCTGGCCGATGATCTGGACGCCCTCGGACTGCTGGACCGGCCGCCGGTCTATTTCTCTGCACTTGCCCGGATGGAAGGTGTCGCGGCCCGGATCCAGGCTGGGGAGTATCGAATCGCCCCGGGCTCTACGCCATGGGGTCTGCTGGAATTGCTCGCGTCCGGGCGCGTCATTCAGCACTCGCTGACGGTCATAGAAGGCTGGACCGTTGGCGAGTTGTTGGACGCCGTTCGTGCCCACCCTAAATTGCAGATCACAATCGCCGAGAATTTGCCCTTCGATGATTTGATGGTGAAATTGGGAGCGCCGGGGGTTCATCCGGAGGGTCAGTTTCTACCGGATACCTATCACTTCCCAAAGGGTACGACCGACGTGGATTTTCTGCGCCGAGCCCGAAACGCACTGCAAACTGTCTTGGCAAATGAATGGCGGGAGAGAGATGAAGGATTGCCCCTCGAATCACCGACTGAGGCGCTGATCCTGGCGTCCATCATCGAGAAGGAAACCGGCGTCGCTTCGGAACGCAGTGAGATAGCAGGCGTTTTCGTACGGCGTCTGCGCCGCGGAATGTTGCTGCAGACTGATCCGACGGTCATCTACGGGCTCGGCCCATCATTCGACGGCAACATTCGCCGCGCCGATCTCAGTCGGGACACACCCTACAACACCTACAAGCGAAAAGGGCTTCCACCGACACCGATCGCGTTACCCGGCCGCGATGCAATTCATGCCGCGCTCCATCCGGCCGACGGCAACACACTGTATTTCGTCGCCAAGGGAGACGGCAGTCATCATTTCTCCGCGACATTGGAGGAGCACAATCGTGCCGTGCGGCAATATCAGCTAAACCAATGAGTGCGCGATTCATAACGCTGGAAGGGGTCGAAGGGGCAGGCAAGAGCACCCAGATCCCTGCCTTGCGAAACTGGCTGTCGAATTCGGGAATCGATGTAGTGGTGACACGTGAACCGGGTGGTACGGAAGTGGGCGAGGGGGTGCGGTCACTGCTGTTGGCCCAGCACGAGTCGGGTATGCACCCGGACACCGAACTGTTGTTGATGTTCGCAGCTCGTGCCGAGCATATTCGTCGCGTGATTCTTCCGGCCCTTGACGAAGGTCGATGGGTCCTCTCGGATCGATTTACCGATGCCAGCTACGCATACCAGGGTGGCGGTCGTGGAATCGAAACGGACCGAATCGAGATCCTCGAAACCTGGGTTCAGGATAATCTGCGACCCGACCTGGTCCTGGTGCTCGATTTGCCCGTTGGCGTTGGGTTACGACGCGCCGCGGGACGCGGCGCCCCCGATCGGTTCGAAGATGAGCGTCGTGAATTCTTCGATCGTGTTCGCGCAGCCTATCGGCAGCGGGCAGCTTTGGATCCAACTCGCTACCGAATCGTCGACGCCAACTGCGGTATCGAGACGGTGCAGTTGGCTCTACAGAAAGCGGTTGCTGAACGATTTCGTCTCAGCCATGACTGAGCACTATCCATGGCACGAAGCCGCCTGGGTCCAATTCTATAGCCGTTGGCGTTCCGACCGCGCACCCCATGCATTGCTGTTGCTGGGTGTGGCAGGATTGGGGAAAGGCCATCTCGCGGGGAAACTGGCGGGCCTGCTCTTGTGCGAGTCCCCGGATCTCGCGACCGCTCCCTGCGGACTCTGCCCCGGATGCCGGCTGAGCCGCGCAGCGACACACCCCGACTTGCGCGTCGTTTCACTGCAAGAGAAAAAGACGGAAATCGCCGTGGACCAGGTTCGGGAGACGACGGAATTTCTGTCACTCACGAGTCAAAGAGGGCGTGCCAAGGTCGCTCTTATCGAACCGGCCGATCGAATGAATATCCACGCCGCCAACGCACTCCTGAAGACTCTCGAAGAACCATCGGTTGGCAGCCACCTGATTCTGGTGACTTCCGCTCAGGGAGCCATCCCAGCCACCGTTCGCAGTCGCTGCCAAAGGCTCGTCGTGCATCCGCCCGAGCGCGAATCAGCCGTCGCATGGTTGCGCGAGCGTCGGGTGCAGCACCCCGAGTTGATGCTTGCTTGCAGCGGCGGCGCTCCGCTCCTTGCACAGCGCTTGGCCGGCAGCCAGAGAATGGATGTCCGTCGCAATCTTTTCGAGACTTTCCGGTCGATAGTGCAAGGGCGTTCGAGTGTGCTGGATTTATCCGCCAAATGTGACGATTCGACGACTCGGATGTACCTGGAACTGCTTGTCGACTGGATACGAGACATGGTTCGATTACGGTCAACCGGTAAGAATGAGTTTGCCCGAAACAGCGATTTCGGAACGGACCTTGCTACAATTGCGGGTCAGACCACTGTCCACGAACTGTTTCGACGCCTGGAGCGCGCCGAGAGGGCCCTGGGACTGTGCAACACGAGCGTCAATCGAGCCCTACTCCTGGAAGATGCACTGCTTCCTTGGTGTGATCGCGGTAGGAGAGGCTGAGACGGAGAGTACCCCATGGTGGGCAAATCACCCCGACAGGGCGTCATGTCCCTGGCGATTCGAGAGAAAGCCGCATTGCACAAGGCTTATATGCCATTCCTGAAGCAGGGTGGGCTTTTCATTCCGACCGATAAGGAATACGAGATCGGAGACGAGGTGTTTTTGCTTTTGACACTCATGGACGAACCGCAACGCATGCCTGTCACCGGCAAGGTCGTATGGATTACCCCCCGTGGAGCCATGGGCAACCGTCCGGTTGGCATAGGAATTCAATTCGATGGAGCGGAGGGCGTGGAAGTCCATAAAAAGATTGAAACCTATCTCGCGGGCTACGGTCAGGAGAAGCAGCCCTCGCACACGATGTAGGCAAGCCCTTGCTGGTCGATTCCCACTGCCATCTGGACATGCTGGATCTCGCCGAATTCGGCGGGGAAATCGGAAATGCCTTGCACACGGCGGTCGACTCCGGCGTCGAGCACTTCTTGTGTGTGTCTGTGGATCTCGCGCGCTGGGCCGCAATGCGCGACTTGGTGAGGCCATTCGAGAACGTCTCGCTCACTGTCGGAGTGCATCCCAGCCATCAGGACGATCCGTTGGTGGAACTGGACGAACTGTTGGAACTTGCCAGCGATCCGGCGGTCGTTGGAATCGGTGAAACCGGTCTCGATTATCACTATGGAGCCGAATTCGCCGAGCGCCAACGGGCATCGTTCCGCCGCCACGTCAAGGCGGCAAGACTGTCCGGAAAACCTCTGGTGGTCCACACACGATCCGCGCGTGAAGATACCCTTCAGATCCTCGTAGAGGAGGGAGCCCAAGAGATCGGCGGGGTGCTGCATTGCTTCACGGAGGACTGGGGCATGGCCGAGGCTGCCATGGAACTCGGCTTCTACATTTCCTTTTCGGGTATCGTGACATTTAGAAATGCCAAAGCGTTGCAAGGCGTGGCGCGGCGCGTGCCATTGGAGCGCGTCATGCTGGAGACTGACGCGCCTTACCTCGCTCCGGTTCCGTTTCGCGGAAAACCGAATCATCCCGCACGGGTGCGCCAGGTGGCAGAATTCGTAGCCGGCCTTCGGGGGCTGGATCTTCCTACCCTGGCTTTGGCGACCACTGCGAACTACGACGACTTGTTTGGCCGTCGTCCTTCGCACAGCCTCGCAAGCAGTCCCCCATGACGCCCTTGAGCAGGGAATTCATTTCCGGCCGACTTCCCGGGTTCCCGAGCACCGAGCGCCTGAACGGTGACTTCCGGGTGGGAGGATGGACGGATGATGGCGACGAGGCACAGCCCGCTGCGGTGCTTGTGCCAATCGTTGATCGTCCCGATGGCATGACGGTGCTGCTGACCCAGCGTACCGGGCACCTTCATCACCACCCCGGGCAAGTGAGCTTCCCAGGGGGGAGGATGGAAGCGAACGACGAGCATCCCGTCGCAACCGCCATTCGCGAAACCGAAGAAGAAATCGGCCTCCACCGCGACTATTTGGAAGTTGCCGGCTACCTGGATCTCTACAAGACAATAACCGGCTTCATGGTGACGCCGGTCGTCGCATTCGTTCAAACCGGATTTCGACTGGCGCTGGACACCTTCGAAGTGGCCGAGGCCTTCGAGGTGCCGCTGTCCTACCTCATGGACGCCAAGCACTACCGACTCGAATCGCGCCTCGTCAAGGGCAGGATCCGGCGCTACTACGCCATCCCGTATCACGGCTACAAAATTTGGGGTGCGACCGCGGCAATGCTCGCCGACTTGAACGCGAAGCTGCGCGACGCTTGATCGATCTCGCTGGCGCGGGACCAGAGGGTTTCGGTCACCGGTTTAGCCCAGATACTTCATCAGGGACCCCAGATGCTGGCGGAATTCGCAGCCGTCCTGACGCCGCTCTGGGCGAAGCGAGGGGCGGTGATCCAG
>JBFGYN010000280.1:0-5484 GCA_041587415.1 Candidatus Competibacterales bacterium
GCCCCCCCGACGGACATTCGCTCGACCAATGACATGGGTTTCGGGTAGCTCTTCGACCGTGTCATTGTCGATCAGGCGCATCCGGGCACAAGGGTGTCAGTCACCGCGAACGGGAACGCAATGGGCTCGAACGTTGATATGAGTAGTCTTTGCTGGTCATGATTCATAATCCATATGAATTCTCCAGTCGTTGGTTAAAGGGCAACATACACGTTCACGGAATCGAGGCCCGTGATGGCTCGACCGAGGGGTTCGACTGCAGTCATGGCGAATTGGCGGAGAGAATTTACGCGGCCTCGGTTCAATCTCCATTCAAATTCGATTTTGTCTGTATTTCGATTCACGCCTATGCTTCCGGTGTGGGTCTCTTCGGACGTGCACCCGATAACGACCAAATTGTCGGAATTTCAGGAAGGGAAATACAGAATGACCGTATGCATGACGGATTCTATGGAGATGGTTATTTTAGAGGAGAGGACGCAAAGTACCTCCATGTGTTGACTATCGGGGAACACGACGGCATTTCCATTTGCTGCCACCCCCTGTTTTTCGAGTGCGCAAAGCCGAGCCCCGGTGGCAAGTGGCGAAATATCAAGAAGGCACTGCTTGAGCCCTGTGACAGACTGAAAGAGCTGAACGTTCGGGGCATCGAGGTATACAACGGACTGACCCTGATGGAAGACGAGGAGCATGGCGGTTCCTATCGGGAGCGATTCGGCGAAGCATGTTGGGATGAAATGCTGCAGGCAGGACACCGGTATTTTGGTTTCGCCGGAAACGACGAATTCTTCCGTCCATCGGCTGTATACGACGCTTTCCGTCCTCTGGGGTACATCATGGTGTCAGCCGAGACCAAGTCTCGCGCCGCTCTACTCGAGGCCATCAAAATGGGGCGGTTCTACAGCAGCACGGGCGTCGCGTTGGCGGATTGTCCTTTACGACTTGAACGCGACGGCGCCAGTGTATCTGTTACGGCTTCGGCCGCGGAGAGGGTCGCGTGGAGTGCCTATGTCCATGAACGGCGAGGGGGGCGATGGGTCCTCAGTCGATATGGCGCATCAGACGTGCAGGAATGGACGTTCGCGCCCCACGGCGATTGGAAATACATCCGCTTTCAGGCGCAGAATCTTGTCGATCCATTGCGAAGGGCCTGGCTGCAACCCATCTATTCCGAAACTTACCAAAACTCTAATTAATGAAGAGTTTCCTTACGACAGATGGACGTGTCGCCGGAATCGACATGGAATCATGTTGATTCCGTGAGGAAAGCGTAAACCGCGCTGTTCGCTTTTCGACCCCTGGCAATTCCTGGATGGAATTGTTCAGGGTTTCTTTAGCCCGGATACTTCATCAGGGACCCCGGATGCTGGTGAAATATCCGGCTTAGGACCGGTCCTCACGCGCTAATCTTTGTCCGAATCTGACCCAGCGCCGCTGTCAATTCGGTCCTGACTTTTTCGCTGGGTGCAACGGTCAGGACGTCGAGGTAGAAATCGAACTGCTCGACGACTGTGCGAAACTCTCGGGGCGAGGCGTCGCGCTTTTTGGCGAGCAGATACCCGTCCGCCAACCGATCCACTGTCGTGTCATCCAGATTGCGCTCCGCCATGTGCTGCAGCAGCAGACAATCCGGCTGAACGACGGCGTTCCAGAAGCTTGGGTCTTTGCGGTCCGCATCCGCTGCGGCGTCGGTTACCAGCTTTAGTGCATTGTCCAGCCCGCGGGGTTTGGTCGGCTTGTCGGACAGCAGAGCGAGCAGCACATGTGCGGTCAATTCGTTGTAGAGGGTGTAGGGGTTCACCTCAGTAGGCGCCTTGGTCTGACCGCGATAGGCGTCACGCATCGACTCGAGCGCCGCCCGCTTGCCTTCCCGGTCCGTCGCCAGGATCGCCCGGCGTTTGGCAATGCTGCCGCGCAGCCCGCGGCGCTCCGGCGTCTCGCCGCAATGTCGGATGAGCCCTTCCAAGCGCTCGTCGGCCTGTTTGAGTAGTTTCTCAGCTTGTACGGGCTCTGTTTGCCTGCGAACGATCGCGTTTCGGCTCTCGAGGTTGCAGAGCTGTTCGACGGCGCTCAGCGGCAGCGAAGCATCGCTGATGGTCAACGCCCTTGTGTAGCACTCAATCGCTTTGTCGAAACGATCCATCTCACCGTATGCGCGGCCAAGCGCCGCGACCAGCTGGGCGCAGCGGCGCCACTCCTGTGGGCATTCCCTGTCCAGGGTCTCGATACGATTTCGCAGGGCTTCGACCCTCTCTTCGGGCGCCGTCACGGCGTCCTCGGCAATATTTTCGAGTTCCACCAGGCATTCAGCCCGTGACAATGGCTTGGTTTCGTCGCTCTCGAGCGATTGCCCGCGACCGCTCTCGCTAAGGGTGAACCCCGGATCGCCATAGCATTGATAGGCGCCCCAGGAATTGACACCAGGATGTGCCGCGTAGGCCTCCGCTCTCGCTTTCTTGACCGCATCTCCGAATGTCGCAGCGGTGAGCATCTCCTGGTAGAAGACCCGCGCGAAGGTTTCGGCGCCCTTGTCGTCGACGGCCCACCCGGCCGCCACGACAGCCCGTACACCCATGCGAATGAGTTGGATTGCCAGGTTGGCCGCAAGCCGGGAAGGCCGGTTTGCCCAAGTGTTGGTCTCGCGCTCGCTCTTGCCCAGGTGGCAGCAGTTGACGAATACCAGATCCGGCACGCTCTGCATCTGCTCAATCAGCGCTGGGGTCAGGAACTCATTGTCCCCCAAGACCATCCCGGAGATGGTTCTATTCTTGACCTCCTGGCCGCATGCGCCGCAGCGCGTCGCTGCCTCGTCGAGCGCATACTCATAGACGCCGTGACCCGCAAGGTGAACGATTCGGTAGTCACGCTCATAGAGTGCATGCAGCACTTCCTTGGCCTTCGCAGGCGTGGCCTTCGCAGTCGGTTCCCTGGCGTTCGCCTGCTGGGCGCACTGTTGATCACCGATCAGGAGCTTCACGTCGAAACCCTTGTCGTGCAGGACCGTAGCGACCTGCTCCACCTCCGTCTCGGCGCCGGCGAGACTGGAAAACTTCGTGGTCACTGGATTGCCGACGACCAGCGCTGCATTGCCTTTCGCCATGGTGGGTTGCTGCCGATAAGCTTCGGTACCAAGCTGGCGAATGATCCCGGCTTCCACAGCCAGGGGCTTGGTGGTCCCCGCGGCCGGCCCGGCTTCGCCGCGCTCCTGCAGCAACTCCCATGGGAATCGTGCCGAATCATCGTCCAGTACGAGTACCAGTGAGCGCCGATCCGGGGCCTGCGCTTTCAGATCGGTGGGAATCAGCATCTCGAACAGGGTCACCGCAACCCGCTGATCCGTGCTCGTCGTTTCCGTCGCGTCATCGATGAATGCGTCGACGAAGGCACGCTGTGTCGGGAGTAGAGAAACCTCGGTGCGGGCGCGATCCGTGAGGCGATTGAACGTCAGACGTCCCTGATCGTCTTCGGTAACCTGAAGCCGTTGCCACCATGGATCAACTTCCGCCAGGCTGGCGCGGCGGCGTCCGCCCCGGCGGTTCTCGACGCAGGGTACGGCGTCAATTTCAAAAAACTCCGCCACATCGCGGTCGTGCCGAGACCGGCGCAAGGCATGCGCGGCTTGAATCGCGCGATCTTCGTAAAGTTCGATGAATTCGATCTCGCGAACCCACGCGTCGCGGTGATCGGTAGACTCGCTTATTGCCCGATTGGCGTCGGCCACGCCGCGCAATATCTGAGTGACGCATTCCTCGACCGGCAACCCTCCGGCGCCGCTGCCGACGAGCAAAGCGGTAATCCCCAAGCCGTTGTCCGAGTCCTGCGATGCTCTGCTGCGGGAGGTGTACTCCTCGCTCGCCAATGCCAGTTTGCGAGCACCGCGGGCCACCGCACGCATGAGTCGCCCGGGCGACAGCTCGCCAACCTGACCAAGGCCCACCACAATTGCCCCCGAGCGCTTGGCGTCGGGGTTCAGGAAAACCCCCTCGGTATCTCTAGGTCCGGGATAGAGTCCCAGGCGCAGTGTCGCGCCGAGTCGTCCGTCGAGCGCGCGGTTCAGGTGCGCTTCCGCACTGAGAATCGTATCGCCGGCATAGTGACCCACCAGGACGGGGTGCCGTGCATAGGCGAGACTGCCGTGGCAGATGCGCACCCGCGCTTTCGGGAATGTCTTCCGGGTCGGTAGCGCTCGGCCCGACCCCAAGGCGGCACGGCTGAGGTCTTCTTCGGTGGGGTAGAGCGGCGAGCGCTCCTCTGGCATTCGGAAGCGCTCCGCTGCACCCCGAGCCAGTGGTGGCATGTTGCTCAGCAACTCTGTCGAGCCCGTTTGCAGGAGCTCGGCAATCGCCTCGAAGGCAGGTTCGTGGTTCGCCATATCGCCATGGGCGGCCGGCATGTACCAAGTCTTGACGCCGGGGAGCCTGCCGGTGGCCCACGGCACGCGGCCGTCGCCCTCGGGGCTTGCCTGAAATACCAGGCGCCGTCCGCGAACGCCGTTATCCTCGATTGCGATGTCTACCGGGGTCGCGGGTGCGGACCCCGCCACGTAGAGCATGCGCTTGTGGTCGATCGCGTCGGCGAGTGCGCCGCGTGAGGCCTTCGCTTGAGCAAGTAGCTGCTGGGTGGGACGTACCCAGTCATCGACCTCGCTTTCGCCGTCGACTTTCTCCATCAGCTCCCAGGTTCGGGAGTCGAATAGGTCCATCGATCCAGAGTTCGGCAGCAGTTCCAGGATCCCCGAAAAATGGCTGATGACGTCAAGCAGCGCTTTCTTGCTGTTCTTGACGTCCAGAATTGCCAGTTTCTTGATTAGGCTGTCGCGACCCAGCAACGCTCTCGCCATAGCGTGCGAGCCGCCGTTCGGAGTGCCCAGCATGACCAAACGGGAGTCGGTGTGCTCTCCCATGCGTTGCCACAGATCGGGGTGCCGGGCAATCATCGCACGCGCCACGAGCCCGCCCATTGAGTGCCCAACGATGCTGACCGGAAGGCCGAATTGCTCCGCCCGCTCGAGTTTTGCGCGTATGCGATCGGCAAGGCGGTCTGCCTCGATCGCGATCGAAAGACGCCAGTCGTAAGGGAAAAGCTCGATATCGTGCGTCGCCGACAGTGTCCTCACCAGCTTGCCGTAAGCCATCCATAGGGGTGGACCCGCCTGGACCGGGCCCTCGTCGATCGCAATTCGTGATAGCCCGCCGAAGGCAAGATCACTGACGTCTAGCCAGATTCGTTCCTCACCCACCGACAGATGACTGCCCATGATTCCTGGCAAGAGGAACACCACGGGCCGTGGCGTGCCTTCCTCCCGTCGGTACGGGGGCTCGCCCGTATCCGACTGCCGCACGGCAAACGCTTCGAAGCCGTCTTGTTCCCCTTCCTTCCTGAGCAGGGCACGGGCGAGCTTGCCTGCGCTGTCCTCGTTACGGAAGTAGCGGAAGTGACTGACATTGGCGCCGTGGTGGAACGAGGCGGCAGCGCGCCCGTCGC
>JBFGYN010000281.1:0-5480 GCA_041587415.1 Candidatus Competibacterales bacterium
TCGATGAGGGATTGCAGCGCCTCCAACGCGGGGCGGCCAATCAATCGACCTGGGGCGGTACCGCTTACTGCCCTGAATCGATTCGACAGGAACTTCACCCGAAGATGGGAATCGGTTTCCCAGAACCAGTCTGCGGCGGTCTCGGCAAAATCTCGAAATCGCTGCTCGCTGCGCTTGACCGCCCTGATTGCCGAATCCAACTGCCGTACCATCGAATTGAATGAGTTGGCCAATGAGCGAAGCTCCGTCGGGGCGATGCGGCCCACGTGCACTCGCCGGCCCGGATTGCCCTCCGCCATCTGTTGCGCTGCGCACGCTACGGCAATGATCGGTCGTACGAGATAGCCGGCCAATATCCAGCTCAGGACGGCGGCCACAATCGCACCCAGCAAGCTGAACATGAGCGTAACGCGAAACAGTTCCTGCGCGCTTGCCTCCAACTCGATCATGGGTTGGGGCACCATTACGCCCCACCCAGCTCGCTCAATCGGTGCGAATCCGGCGACCATTTGTGTTTGCACCGCCGGAGAGTAGAAAACGGCCACGCCGGTTTCGCCCGCCATCAGACGTCGGACCGGCTCAATGTCGGACAGGTCTCGCATCTCTCGCTGCCAGTCGACTCGGGGGTGGGCAAGCACCCTACCTCGCTGGTCGACGATGGCGGCGTGCCCCTTTCGCCCGAAACTGATTGCTCTTTGGACCTCTACCAGATAGTCGGTCGTAAGCGCTGCATAAGCATAGTTACCATTGGCCGCCCGTACCCCGACGGGTATGAACGGTTCTCCGTCATCGCCTCGCCTCGCCGGGAAAAACTCTACCCCACCTTCTCTGGGAAGCTCCCTCAGCAACTGCCGAATGGCGGTTGGAACAGTTTTCGGCGCACCGACGCCTGGTGCGGTTACGGTCGCGAGAACTTTCCCCTCACCATCGACCAGACAAATGTGCTTTAGTCGCAGTGCTTCGGGGAGGGCACCAATTTGTGCTGGGTCCACTCCCCGTGCCTCCAAGTCTCCTATCTTACGAATGACGATGTCGATGTCCCTGAGATAGCGATCGATTGCACCGGTCATATACTGGGCGAGCAGCAGATGCTTTTCGTGGGCGGATTCCAGCTCGCGGCTCAGGGCTGGTTCTTCGATACTCAGACCCAAGAGCAGAACCGGCGTGACCGAGACCAAAGTCAGGATGATGAAAAGTATGGCCCGAAGCCCTAGCAGATGCCGCATGAATTCGACTCGTCGATTCGATTCTGCCGCGCTCGCCCAGTGAATATCGTTGCGTGCCGACGCGCAGCCTTAGCCCACCGTTGGAGCTGCCCCAATTGCAGCAGCCTGCAAGTCGTTCGACCGGCCATATGGATAGCAGTAGCCGGATAAAGCTCGACCGGGATGGGAAGCCAGATTGAGATGAAAAACGAACGAGGCGCCGATTTTCGGTTCGTCAAACCGATGACCGCCAAAAACGCTTGGAGCAATCGAATTGCCCAACCTGAGCGGGCGCCCATGAGCTGAAATTTCTACACCCGGCAGAGCAACTCATCGATAGGCCGAGGCCGCCCCAGCAAGTAACCTTGTACGTAGTCGACCCCGATATTTCGCAGAACACCGAGTGTGGCCTCATCCTCGACGAACTCCGCAACGGTTTTCTTACCCATCATCTGACCGACCTCGTTGATGGAACGCACCATCGCGGCATTCACCGGATCCTTGACGATATCACGGACGAACACGCCGTCGATCTTGATGTAGTCGATGGGCAGCGATTTGAGGTAAGCAAATGACGACAACCCGCTGCCAAAATCATCCAGTGCGAAGTGGCATCCTAGTCCCTTCAACGTGCGAACGAATTCGCGGGTTCGTACCAGATTCGAAATGGCGGCCGTCTCAGTGATCTCGAAACAAATGGCCGTAGTGGGAAACTGAGCCTCCGCCAGCGCATCGCACAAATACCGCACGAAACTTGGCTCGCTCAGACTCAAGCCCGAGAGATTGATGCAGAATACAGAATCGGGGTGAAGCTCGGACCGATGCGTGGACAACCACGCGAGCGCTTTGCCGACGACACATCGGTCCAGCCGGGGAACCACTCCGTAACGCTCCGCGGCGGGCAGAAACGAGTTGGGTAAGACAAGCTTGTCACCCGGTTCTTCAAGGCGGATCAAGAGTTCGCACAAACGCGGCAAGCTGCCGTGTACGTCGACTGGGCTAATGGGTTGCCAAAACAGCTTGAAACGATCCTCTTCAATCGCCTCATCGAGACGGACGGCGAATCGCATCTCCTGATGTCGGCGGGCGATGTCTTCGTCTGCCTCGGAATACAAGTGAATCCGATTTCTACCCGCATCCTTCGCCCCAAAGCAGGCATTATCAGCGGCAGCGAGGACCTGAGCCAAGGTTCCACTGTCCGTGCCCAGAGGAACGACGCCGATACTGGCACCGACACTCAGAATCTTGTCTTTCCATTGGAACCGGTAAACTTCCACCGCGCGGCGCACTGCGCCGGCGATGCGCATAGCATCCAGCTCCGAGCATTTTCGGACGAGAACGCCAAATTCATCCCCACCTAAGCGTGCGACGACGTCGCCACGACGAACCTGCTCAATCAGCACATCGGACAGCTGTCGCAACAACTCATCGCCCGCCGCATGGCCGCAATTGTCATTGATCAGCTTGAACTGGTCGAGGTCCAGGTAAAGGACCGCGTGGGTCGATTTTCCGTCTCCGCATTCCGCAATGGCGATCTCGACGAGCCGCTCGAACTCACGCCTGTTGCAGAGACCGGTCAACTCGTCGTGGCTCGCCTGGTAGCGCAAGCGTTGCGCCATCAAGTAGGCATCGGTCACGTCCTCACTGACCACCAAGATCGAGTCCCTGTGTTCCAGAGCGGAGGCAATGACTCTCACCGTGTCGCGCACATGGATGACGGACCCGTCCCGCTTGGTCCGCCGCGTCTCCCAGTGGTGAAGCGTCGCGGAGCCCGAACATGCCGCGCTCAGCGCATCGCGCACCTGTTGCGGATCGGGCCCTAGATCTGACAACTCCTTACCGACCAACTGGGCAGCTTGGAAGCCCAACTGTTTCTGCGCAAAATCGTTCACGTCGGAAATCACACCTTGCCGATCAAGCACAAAGAACATACTCGGGTGATGATCGTAGAGAGCACGGTAGCGCTCGCGCTCGAGTCGCAATTCTTCCTGAGCGACCCGAAGCTCGGCAACGGTCGAATTCAAGTGTCCTATGGTCAGAGCATTGGCAATTTTGTTTGCAGCGATCGACGCGATGGTGGTCAGCAACTCGACGTGCTCGTCGGTGTAGAAATCTGCCTCGGTGTGCTCCGAATCAATGACACCAATGACGGTGCCTTCGTGCACGATCGGCACCGCCAACTCCGATAGACGCATTTGGTCGTCCACGATGTAGCGCGCGTCCTTTCGCGTGTCGTCGACACGTTCGGGTTGGCCGCTCTTGGCGACATTGCCGACGATACCGTCGCCCATGGGAATGATGATCGGATCTAGAATGACCTCACCGTAAGGATTTTTGGGACCGAAGGCAGCCTTCTGGACAAGTTGACTTCCATTGGCGTCCACCAGGTAAATGACACAGTCCTCGAAACCCAGTCGGGCGATCGTACTTCGTGCCACTATCCAGAGGACGTCTTCGAGACTGGAGCGCTGGAGGAGGAGAATGGCGAGATCATGGATAACGTCGAGCTGTTCGGACTTTTCTTTTAGCTGCCGCAAAGTCGAGCCCGCATTTCTCAGGCTCGCGGGATGGCAACCTTTCTTAGTTCCAGAATCCGGATCGAAAGGACAGTTGTCGTCCTTCCAGATGCTCAGATCATGAGTTGTCGGTTTCATCGACTTGGTCCGAATCGGAAGACGGATTCACCCACACTCCCTAATCTCCATATACGTAGCAGCAATAGAAGGCAAGCGTCATGCCGTGGCGACTACCATACTACTACAGCGTTGGCATGCAGACTGCTTGAAACCGTCGATGATGCTGAAATTCGGACAGGGAGTTCGTCGGCAGCAAGCGGCAGCTATCGAAGCAAGGAGGCGCCTGATGCATTCAACCGCGAGATTTTCAGATTATCGCGATGTGCTCCAGCCATTCATGGATGGGCTTTCACCATCGGAACCGCGAATTCCCGGATACGCCCTCAATGTCGTGCCCGAGGAATTCCGGATACGAGACGACAAGGAGAGAAGGCGCTGGTGGGCGCGGACTTGCAAACGAGCGGCCGCGGGCGAGCGACCAGTACTGGTGTACCTGAGGGATGAGTCGTGGCGCTTCGTGATGCCCCTCACACGCTCGGCCAACTGTACCCTCGAGTACACGGCGGAGCTGCATGCTGAAGGTTTCGCAATACACGTACAGGAAACCTTGTGCCACAATCAGGCGCGCGCCGATGAACGGCGACTCAGTTAGGACAAGCCCCATGCCGAACGGGCCTCTATCGAACCGGGCGGAACGGCTGGTGGGTGATGGCGAATTTCAGCGCTACGCATCCTGCCAGAACCCGCCACCGGGGTCGCGCCCATATAGCCGGACAGCGTCCAGTGCGACCCGCATGATCTGTGAAACTGTCGACGTGCGCGAGTTAGGCGCGCTCGATCAGGAAAGCAATTGCGGGGCAAGACTGCTGGCATTGGAGAAGGACTTCCGCGGTTGGAGGCATTGCTTTGCGCGCAAGTCGCGTGATCACCAAGGCTTCGGCTCGTCAAAAATCGACAAATATTCTCAACCCCAAACCGATTAGAACGGTCGCCGAAAGCCAGTGCAGCGCAACGCCAACGCGCCGATGCGCTGAAATCTTATTTGCAATGACACCTCCCGACAGCGCCACAATGATGTCTGACGGCACCGCTGTCAGTGGCACCAAAGCGCCAAGCACCAGCATCTGAAAAACCACGGACCCGGCGGTGTCGTCGACAAACTGGGGTATAAAGGCCATGAAGAACAGGATAGTCTTGGGGTTCAGCAGTTCGACGACTATGCCTTGAAGAAAAATTCGATCCAAGCTCTGTACCCGACGAACTTGCCCGACCGACTTGACGCTGTCCACGTCTGCCCTCGCATTGTGCACCGACATCAGACCCAGGTAGATTAGGTAAGCGCCGCCAGCGAGGCGAATCGTTGCATAGAGTGCGGGTGAGTACTGGACGGTCGCAGCGAGGCCCAACGCGGCGGCTGCCGCAAGAGCGATTCCACCGACCGCCAGGCCGGCTGCCGACATCAGCCCGGCGCTCGGGCTCTGACCGATACTCCGAGACAAGACGTACAACATGGATGGGCCAGGTGTCGCGCTCAATGCCAATCCGGCGAACGTCACGGCAACTATGGCTTCAAGAGTTGGCACGCCTAACCCGGATACTTCATCAGGGACCCCGGATGCTGGCGGAATTCGCAGCCGTCCTGGCGCCGCTCTGGGCGAGGCGAGGGGCGGTGATCCAGTGAATCATCGCGCCTCACCGA